>JAFDIC010000201.1 GCA_019308525.1 Deltaproteobacteria bacterium | reverse complement strand
ATTATGTCAATGGCCTTTATATCTTCCATTTTCGAACCTCCTCCTATCAAGATTCCGCTCTCGCTCCTATCTTTCCCTTCTTATTATCATTGCACAAGAAACACCGCCTCCACCGCAAAGGCTGGCGACTCCAAGTTCTTTATCCTGCTGCTTGAGCACATGATACAAGGTGACCAGCAGCCTGGCCCCACTGCACCCCGTGGGATGCCCCAGGGCGATTGCGCCGCCGTTGACATTCACCTTTTCAGGATCTAGACCCAGGATCCTTTCACAGGCAAGGCTTGTAGCGGCAAAGGCCTCATTGATCTCGTAGATGTCAATATCATCCTTGCTGAGACCGGCCCTTTTCAGGGCGATAGGTATTGAGACGGTCGGCCCTATCCCCATGTAAGCATTATCCACCGCCCCGTTCGAATAGGAAACGATGCTGAACAGGGGCTCAAGGCCCAGGGATTTGCCCTTTTCCCTCGACATTACCACCAGCGCAGCGGCCCCGTCCGGCATGCCGCAGGCATTTCCGGCGGTGACAGTGCCCCCTTCTTTAAAGGCTGGTCGCAATTTGGCCATCTTTTCCAGGTCCGCATCGTGCCTGATACACTCATCCTCGGAAAACACGAACCCTTCCTTCTTTTTCGTGGCAGGCACGTCAATCGGTACTATTTCGTCCTTGAACTTGCCTTCCTTTTGGGCCCTGGAAGCCTTCCTGTGGCTGCTATATGCAAACCTGTCCTGGTCTTCTCTTGAGATGTTGTACCTCTCCGCCACGTTCTCCGCCGTGGTCCCCATGTAGCACTTGGCGATCCTGTCAAAGGTATCATACCAGCCATCCATGATGGTAACGTTGCCCAGGCGAAACCCTTCCCACCTGTGCCCCGTTATGAGATGCGGGATACTGCTCATATGTTCCATGCCGCCGGCCACAATGATTTCTCCGTCACCCAGCCTGATGTCTTGAGAAGCTATAATCAACGCCTTGACTCCCGTAGGGCATGCGCAGTTCACGGTCTGGGCGAAGCGATCCATTGGTATCCCTGCCAGTTGGGCAGCGGTCCTGGCCGGATTGACCCCGTTTCCGGCCTGCCGGCAGTTCCCAAATACCGTCATATCCACCATGCCGGGCTCAAGGCCGGTTTTCTCCAGTGTCTTTTTTATCACCTGGGATCCCATTCCGACTACTGTCAGGTCTTTCAAGCTTCCTCCGAAAAGACCCATGGGGCTCCGGGACGCACTGACAATCACTATGTCATTCAAGTCCATTCATCAATCCCCCTTCATACCTTGGTATCACCCATCCCTGACGATTCAAAATCCCTTCGGTCTTTCGAGCGCATCACCCAGGAGAAAACATTCCTTTGAGGCCTCAAAATCAAAATCAAGGGCGGAAGAAATATCAGCACCGGCATCGAGTGCCTTCTTTGCCTGTTTGACAGCGACAGGAGGGTTCTTGGAGATCTCCTGGGCAATTCTCAATGCTTCTCCCAGCGCTCCACCGTCAGGGACCAGGCGATTATAGATCCCGAGCCGGAAGGCCTCCTCTGCCTCAACCACGCGCCCCGTCAAGATAATATCTTTTGCCACTCCCATGCCCGATATCAACCGCAGCCTCTGGCAGGCCCCGCAGGAAGGGATCATCCCCCATTTCACCTCGCTGTGAGCAAAGCGGGCGGAACGGGATGCCACCCTTATGTCACAGGCAAGGGCCAGCTCGGCCCCACCCCCGAAGGCAGGTCCATTGAGCGCGGCAATGGTTGGTTTTGGGAAATTCCCCAGGGCCAGATAAAAGGGCCTTATCACGGTCTCCCTTTCACGCAGAAGCTCGGCCTTCCCCTTCTGCGCCCTTTCCTTGAGATCAATCCCCGCACAGAATGCCTTCTCTCCTTCACCGGTAATGATCACCACCCTGATTCCGGAGTCTGCTCCAAGGTTATCCAGTTCCGCCTTCAGCCCCAGAAAAAGATCACGATTCAACGCATTTGCCTGGTCGGGGCGGTTAATCATAAGGATTGCGGTCTTCTCAACGACTTCCTTGATCAGGTGCTTCTTCCCCATTTGCAGCCGCTCGTCATTATGTTCCCAAACTAGAATTGAATTCATTCCTGGAGGTGTATCCCTCCGGCCCCAACCTGCTTCCCCCTTTCAGTACGCCTTGCCTGAAGATACCGGAAAAAAATAGAGATACGATCTGTCGAGCCACATCTTCAATAGAAAGCCTGCCCCCGTTTCTGAACCAGCGATAGGCCCAGTTCATCATGGCAAAGATTCCAAAGGTGGCAACCGTACTGTCTAACTCACGAAGCAGGCCTTTTTCTTTTAGTTCACAAACCTTGTTGTAGTAGACTTCATAGATCTGACGGTGCTGTTTCAGGGCTTTTTGCCTCAGCCTCGG
Source organism: Deltaproteobacteria bacterium (assembly GCA_019308525.1). The sequence continues at coordinate 4,849 of JAFDIC010000201.1, read as the reverse complement.
GGGTAGCTGGTATTGTTCCTCAAGGTAGATCTTTATTTCCTTGCGCTTCTCTTTCATGAGGCAGACCTGCCTGAAGATCATTTCCTCTAGGCACCTGACCGGATCATTATGCCTCTCAATTGCTTCGCCAAGTTCCTTCAAGAGAATTGAACCGATGTGATCAATGATTTCGTAGAGAATTTCGTCCTTGTTCTTGAAGTAGATGTAGACCGTGGAATTGGATACGCCCACAGCCCTCACAATATCCCTGACCGATGCCTTCACAAACCCATGCTCATAGAAAAGGTCAACAGATTTCTCCACGATCATTGACTTTGTATCCTGTCCCTTTCTATGTGCCGTCTTGCTTCTGCTTCCCATCTCTTTCTCTTCCTTTAATGCGCATAGCATAACCGGGGAAAATATTCCCGCGAATGTGAACGACTGTTCGTTTATAGCCACATTTCTATCCACTGTCAAGGGAAAAACATCAAGGACCGGGTAGTGCCAGAGGGGATGGAGGGAGATCCCTGAGGCCTCGGATCGTCGAAGAGAGCTAAGCCAAGATGTTACCTATTCCCTTTTCTCCTGTTTCGTCCTTGCCTGGAGGGTTGGTTTTTTCGGGAAGACGTCAGGCCCCTGTCTTTGCCCAGCATGCCATAGAATAGTATATCGGCAAGTCTTTCAGCTACCTCTTGGATGGTCAGCTTCCCGTCTTCTTTGAACCAGCGGTAGGACCAGTTCAGCATACCGAAGATGGCGAAGGTGGTGACGGAAACCGGCTCAATGGAATTCCCGCACACCCTATGGAGCTTTCTCAATTGCTCTGCATAACAATCATATATCTCTCGATGCTGTTTGTATATGACGTTCAAAAGCCTTTTCGAGAGATTGTGTTGCTCCTCCACGTACACCTTGACCCTGTTTCTTTTCTCTTTTGTCAGGAGGACATGGTAAATCAACATACCGCGCAACTGTTCCAGGGGGTCGTCCGAGGCCTCCTGGGCCTTTCTGACAGCGGTCAAAAGATCATTGCCGGCTTATTCAATTATATTGAAGAGTATGTCCTCCTTGTTCTTGAAATAATAGTAGACAGAGGCTATGCTCACATTCAGCCCCTTTGCAATGTCCCTCATGGAAGTCCCTGCGTAGCTCTTTTCCGCAAAAAGTCGGGCCGAAACTTCCGTGATCTCCTCCTTTTCCAAGAAGCCCTTTCTCTTCCTCATTTCTTCCCTCCCGGATTTCAAGACCTTGCCCTTCATGGGAAACGCGATACACCCTTTTCAGCCCTCAAGCAAACCCATAGTCTCTCCTGTCCTTACGTCAATCAACTCGTCCTCAGAAGTTCGCAACAACAAACTCGCAGGGCTGGCACCCAGTGCCCCGTATTCAACCCGAACTTCGCAAGTATGATTATGGGATTTCATGTACTAAGCTTTTCCTAACTGCGAAAACCCTCAAGAAACTCTTCGCGTGGCACAACTATTAGCCAGTGCAAAGCAAAAACCACATGGAAGGGCACGGAAAAATTGAAACAGCTTGAATTCAATATGCAAAGTCATGAGAAAATGGTCAACAAAAAGATAGGGGAAGAATTACGGTTAAGAATGCTACTATTCATAGCGGCTATAATCTTTTCGGTGACCGTGTTGCAACCAATGCTCTGGACCGTCTTTTCGAAAAAAACCTTCGTGTTGGTGGCATGAAAGCGCCTTGGGCTACATCCATGTAGTTCGGTAATTGCACCAGAAGAACATCGTTCTTGTTGAATCCTCTTTTGATCAGGCCCAAAGCAACCCTATCAATCCAGATCTTTGCCTCCTTCCGGGTCAACCGCTTAGCCGATTCAGCAATAGCCTCTTCGTCTGGGCGCTCTCTTGCCTTTCGGCCCCATAATTCAGACAATGTCCAATGGCTTAGGTCTTTTCCTAGAAAATACTCTTTTTCTGAAACTCGATGGGTGACATTCACTTCCCCCCTTTCGCTCAGAAACTCAAGGGGCTTTACCTCTTATTCACAATTCCAACTCAATTCTATTGGGAGTTATCTGCCCTCCAAAAAATCTGCCACGGGCATTACGAGGCGGTGAAGTAAGGCGCTGGTATTTTTCTTTGATGGAAAACATTGAAATCTACCGTTCAGGAGCAGCTTGGATTGGATTCATGAGCCAAAAGGCATTCTCCTTTGCTGTAAACGGCACTGGAGACAGGGAAGCTTTTTTCACGCGGTACTTACACTATCCCTTCTCCTGTAGTAATGGTAGAGGCAGCGTAGCAAATTGGCAATATCCTCGAGGCTGTTGAAGACCGGTATCCCGTCTTGAACCAGGTTCCGGATGGTCCTGCTTTCCAGGTGGGATACATAGTAGGACCCCAACACAAAAGGCTTTTTGTAGGCCCTCATCATTTCCATTCCTCTTCTCAGGATCTCCTCCTGTTCTCTTTGCAGTTGACTGATCCAATGTTGTGGACGATCCGTTTGTGGATCTTTTATCCCGTAACCATGCAGGATCAAAGCATCGATTTCAGTGCTGGACAACATGGCCTCAACAATGCCAAGCTTGGCTTCCTTGGCTTGGCCCAGAAATGCCGCCCCAAAATCAACCGGATTCTTTGTTGATGCCCGGTAGGGCATGCCTAAACCCCGGAGTTTCTTCTGCAATGACGAGGATAATTCAGGGACACGAAGGCCCCTCAGGGAAAGATGATCCGTCAGCATCACACCCCAAGACCCACCCTGTGTGATTATTCCCACCCGTGGCCCTTTCAGGGGCGGATAGAAGGTGAAGGCATAACCCAGGTCGGGCATGATCTCGAAGTTTGGAGCCACTATACACCCTGCTTGCTTGAAAAGGGCCTGGTACAGATCGAATGAGCCGGACATGGCTCCTGTATGCGAGGCCGCAGCGCGAACGCCTTCCTCGCTCTTTCCACCCTTGTAGACCACTATGGGTTTTTCAGGAGAAATACGCCTAGCGATTTCGAGGAATCGCCTCGGCTCTTTCAGCCCTTCCAGGTAAACGAGGATCACATGGGTCTCAGGGTCCTTACCCAGCGCCTTTAGAAAATCCGTAATCTGAAGGTCGGCTTCGTTGCCCGTGTGCACGAATTTTCCGATATGGATGCCCCTGGCCCCGGCCCTGGTAAAGATATTATGAGCTGCGAAGCCACCCTGGGAAAGGAAGCTAATTCCCGTGGGCGTTCCAAAGTGAGGATAGTGGGTCGTGGCATAGAAGCTCTTGTTGAGGTTATAGATCCCGCTCACATTCGGGCCCAGGAGGCGCATGCCGTTCATTCTTGCAAAAAGCGCCATCTCTTGTTCTATTTCCTTGCCTTTTGAGCCAAGGGCCTCGCCAAACCCTGAAGAGATTATCACGATGCCCTTGACCCTTTTCCGGGCGCAGTCCCTCAGGACATCCATCATCGCCTCGGCTGGAACCGTAACAATAGCCAATTCAACATGACCCGGCACTTCCTCAAGGCTGGGATAGCAAGGAATTCCCATGATCTCTTGCGCTTTGGCGTTCACTATGTAAAGGGCTCCTCCATAGCCAGAATCACGCAGGCCCTTGGCGATCATATTTCCCCAGGAATCCGGACGGCGAGAAGCGCCGATCAAGACCACGCCCCTGGGGTCAAGAAAGGAGCTAAGATTCTCATTCTCCTGCATGTCCCTTAATCCTGTGATAGAAAAACCCCTTTGGGGCCGCAATCCGGTTCGGTCCACGGGGTCTCATAAGAAGTTTTTTTCTTCTTTTCCTCCTCCTTCAATTCCTTCCTCTTGATCTTGCCATCAGGGGTCCTGGGTAGTTCGTCGATGAATTCAATCTCCCTTGGATATTCATGCTTGCTCAGCCTGGACCTTACAAACCCCTGAATCTCTTTTGCCAAATCCTCCGAAGCCTGATACTCCTCTTTGAGCTTGATAAATGCCTTGACTATCTCGCCACGATTCTTGTCGGGACTCCCCACTACGGCACATTCTTCCACAGCGGGATGCTTCAGGAGGGCGCCCTCGACCTCTATCGGCCCAATGGTGTACCCCGAGGATATGATCACATCGTCTATCCTTGATACGTACCAGAAATAGCCGTCTTCATCCACGTAGGCACTGTCACCTATCTTCATCCACTTGTCGCCCCGCAGAACAGCAATCTGGCCAACTTTGCCGGGAGGAAGCTCCTTGTCCTGCTCATCCAGTATGGCCACCTTCAGACCTCCGATCATCGGCTTTCCGAGGCTGCCAGGCTTGATCACCCAATCATCAAAGCCCGCATAGTCCAGGGTTATGGGGCCGGCCTCGGTGGTCCCATACTGGCAATAGGGGTAAATGCCCCAAGTCCTGTGAACGGTTTCAACCATTTCCCTGGTCATGGCCTCTCCCGTATAGGTGATCTTCCTCAACTTTATTTTGTATTTGTCAGCCTTCCCTGTCTCCATGATCAACCGGTAATGGGAAGATATGGCGGCCATGTTGGTAACCCCCCACTCTTCAAGGGCTTCGAGGCATTTCTCCGGGTCAAACTTTCCCGAGAGAGTCCCAACGGCCCTCCCAAAGATCAGGGGCGAGATAGTACCGTACCAGATGCCGTGACCCCACGCAGGAGATGAAGGGCAGAAATAAGTATCATCTTCCCTGAGACCCCCTCCAAACTTCATCACCACGGCCGCCACCGTGATGGCTCCATGCCGATACATCACTGTCTTCGGGGCACCCGTAGTCCCGCTTGAAAACTGCATCATACACAGGGAGTTTACCTCAGTGGCCCAACTGTAGGATTCCCCCTGCTTTCTTAACCTTTCCAGGAGGTCCTCGGAAAAAATGAATTTCAGGTTCAGTTTCTCCACGAGTTCAGGGTCTGTCAACTTGA
>JAFDIC010000200.1 GCA_019308525.1 Deltaproteobacteria bacterium | reverse complement strand
CCGTAGTATGATGGTTGCCGGCAAGACTGCTCCCATGCTTTTACGGTTTGAGAATGCCCTTGTCTCCTATGTCCTCTACATCTGGAAAATGATCTGGCCTGTAGATCTTGCCGTCTTTTACCCCTTCCCAACGGGTTTCCCTGTCTGGCAAATTCTTGGAGCCGCAATCGTGCTCCTGGCCATAACATTTATGGTCACAATATCTGCGAGAAAGCATGCCTATCTTTTTGTGGGATGGGCCTGGTATGTCTGCACCTTGTTCCCCGCCATAGGTTTGGTGCAGGTGGGGCTGTGGCCTGCAATGGCCGACCGCTTTGTCTACATCCCCTTGATCGGGTTGTTTATCATGATCGTGTGGGGCTTTCACCGACTCTTTGGAAAATTCTCCTTTTATCGCACTATGGCCCCTGCCGCTCTGGCGTGTATAGCCTTTATCCTTATGTCCTTGACTTCACTCCAAGTCGGATTCTGGAAGAACAGTGAAAGCCTCTTTGCCCACGCCCTGAAAGTTACCAAAGGCAACCACCTGGCATACAACAACCTGGGATCTTTCTACGCCTCCAAGGGAGAGCTTGATAAAGCTCTTTCCAGCCTTGAAGAGGCTGTTCGAATCATGCCGGATAACCCCATGTTTTTGAACAACATGGGCACTGTGCTGGCCCGGATGGGCCGGTATCCCCGGGCGACGAAATACCTTTCCAGGGCATTGGAACTGGTGCCAACCTACGCAGAGGCATACGTCAACATGGGGTTTGTGCTAAGCAGACAGGGAAAGGTGGAAGATGCAAACTCTCTTTTTCGACGGGCCCTTGAGATAAAGCCCCTGTCAGAGGCCCACCACAATTTGGGGCTCAACCTCGCCCGCCAGCGGGATTTAGGGCAAGCCATTTTCCATTACAAGAAGGCATTGGAGCTCCGGCCCAACGATCCCAGGATACACAATGACCTGGGTGTGGCGCTCGCACAGCAGGGAAGGATCAGGGAAGCAATCTCTCACTTCTCGGAGGCAATACGTCTCGACCCCGAGTATGTCATGGCCAGGCACAACCTGAGGGCTATGCAGGAGAGAACAGGGAACCCGGCGGAAGCCATCAAAAAGCAATAGGGACGGGTAGAGGCCTTTGGAAACTCGTGCATATATGGAGCGAACCGACCACGTCGGTGGAGGGGGCAGCAACACGGTTGCCTCGGTCCAAAAGATAATGAAAAAGGCAAGAATTTACCTCGGAAAGATTTTCAAAGGTCTCAAAACTTGGTCGCTCTCAAGCCCGCATCATTCCGATGATCCACATGAAGAAAAAAGGGGCGGTCAGGCCAAGCCATTTCAGCGTGGATATCCGGAAAAAACCGGATGCTCCTTCCTTTTTCAGGTAAAGCATGATGAACCCGATTATCGAACCGATCCATCCCATGAGACCGACTTCCAGGACAATAGTCCAGAAAACATCCGGGCTCCTCGCCTTTTGGCTTTCCAGGATCGAATCCCTGATGGAAGCAATGTCCTCTGATACGCCCCTGTCCTTTTGTTCTTCTTCAACGAGGGTGGCTATTCTTGCCTCCGCCCTTTCTATCCATTCTTTATAAGGGATTATGAAATGGCTTGTTGCATAGAACCCGCTCCTTACGGTCCTGTAAGCTATCAATGCCAACTTGTTGTCCCCGATTTCCTGGGCCTTTTCGCCTATCTCCCAGAGCCTTTCAGCAGATTTTCTTACATAGGGGTTAAGGGGGGTATACCAGTGAATGGACCGATCGAAATAGGTGATGGCCCTTATATAGTTCTCTTGCTTGAGAAAGTCTTCGCCCTTGTGGTAGGCTTTGACAGAGCCGTAGAACGCACGAGCCCACAGCATTAGAAACATCACGAGTACAAGGCCCGTCACGAGGAGGTTTCTCCTCACCAGGGGTTTTTCAATCAGTGCTTTCAAGGAATAGTTAATCGCCATGTCTACAATTCCTTATTCACCCTCTGTGGTGTGCACCATTATATTCCCTTTCCACTCTTTATTCAAGGCTGGAGACAACTGATGTTAGATTCAGCTTCAAAGGTTTAGTCATGAATTATGAAGATTTTAGAGGCAAGAAAGTGCTTATAACGGGAGGTCTAGGATTCTTGGGTAGTAATCTGGCCCTGAGACTCGCTGAGCTTGGAGCCCGCGTAACAGTCGTGGACAGCCTCATACCGGAGTATGGCGGAAACCTTTACAACATCAAGGGATACGAGGAAGAGATCAGGGTGAATATCGCCGACATCAGGGATGAGTTCAGCATGTCTTACCTCGTCAAAGACAAGGACTATCTCTTCAACCTTGCGGGTCAGACGAGCCACATTGATTCAATGAACGATCCTTACACGGACCTGGAGATCAACTGCCGGGCACAGCTCTTCATCCTGGAGGCCTGCCGGAGGCACAATCCAGGGATAAGAATCGTGTACGCGAGCACGAGGCAGATATACGGGAGGCCCGATTTCCTGCCGGTCGATGAAGGCCATATCCTTCATCCTACCGACGTGAACGGGATCAATAAGATGGCGGGTGAATGGTACCATATCCTTTACAGCAGGGTCCATGATATCAAGAGTTGTGCTTTAAGATTGACCAATACTTACGGCCCCAGGATGCGCATCAAAGATGCCAGGCAAACGTTCCTTGGTATTTGGATTCGCAACCTGATAGAGGAAAGACCCATAGAAGTCTGGGGAGACGGCAGCCAATTGAGAGATTTCAACTTTGTGGATGATGTTATCGAAGCCATGCTCATGTGTGCACTTTCAGAGGTCACCGCGAGTGAAATCTACAACCTCGGCAGTTACCAACACATCAGCCTGAGGGACCTTGCCGAACTCATGGTCAAAATCCATGGAAAGGGAAAGTGCAGGATCATACCCTTTCCTGAAGAACGAAAGGTTATTGATATAGGCGACTACTACAGTGACTTCAGCAAGATAAAGGGGGCACTCAACTGGGAACCCAAGATATCCCTGGAACAGGGCTTAAAGAAGACCCTTCAATATTTCTACCAGAACTTCAGCCACTACATATGATAAGACAGAACGATCCGCTGGCCAACTATGTCACACTCAAGCCTGAGATAGACAGGGCGATCGACAGGGTACTGTCCAGCGGCTGGTACATCCTTGGCCAAGAAACAGAGGCCTTTGAAAGAGAATTTGCCCGCTACATGGGAGGGGGTTACTGTGTGGGCGTGGCCAACGGCACTGAGGCCCTCTTCCTCGCATTGAGGGCATGCGGGGTTGGGCCTGGCGATGAAGTCATAACGGTCTCCCATACCGCGGTAGCAACAATAGCTGCCATCCGGATGTGCGGGGCCAATCCCGTAATGGTAGACATCTGCGAGGAGACCTACACCATCAATCCCGAGCACGTGGAAAAGACAATAACAAAGAGCACGAGGGCTATTGTCCCCGTGCATCTCTACGGACAACCTGCTGACCTGGAGCCCCTGCTCGCTTTGGCCAGGAAATACGGCCTATCCTTAGTCGAGGACTGCGCCCAGGCCCACGGAGCGACTCTCCAGGGGCAAAAGGTCGGGGCTCTTGGAAATGCGGGTGCGTTCAGCTTTTATCCCACCAAGAACCTGGGTTGCATCGGTGATGGTGGGGCGGTGTTCACGAGAGACAAAGAACTGTGGGAAAGGCTCCTCCGCCTCAGGCAATACGGCTGGGATGAGAACAGGATCAGCACTTCGGAGGGTTTCAATTCCAGGCTGGATGAAATCCAGGCGGCCATACTCCGCGTAAAACTGAAACATCTCGACAAGAACAACCAGGAACGCGTCAAGCTGGCAAAGGCTTACAATAGGTCCTTGAGAGACCTGCCTTTGAGCCTCCCCAGGGAAGCCCCGGGCACTGCCCACGTATACCACCAGTACGTGATTGCCTGCCAGGATGAATCAACACGGGAGAGGCTGCTTTCCTTTTTGAACGAAAACGGGATTCAGTGTGCCATACACTATCCCGTGCCCGTACATTTACAACCGGCCTATACCCGCTTTCCTCATCCTGACTTGAAGGTCACGGAGAACATCGCGAAGAGAATCGTCTCTTTGCCGATCTATCCTGAAATGGGGATCGACCGAGTCGAAAATGTTGCTGTTGTGATCAGCAAATTCTTTTGCAAATCTTCCGGGTAAGCATGCTCCCTGCAATACCATCCGAACTCCTTAGATTGTATGAACCCTTTTCTTTCCGGGAGTCTCTCTATCTCCGCGCCAGGTGGAGGCTCTGTCCCTTCGAAACAATCGAGGCCCTGGTGCCCCGGAGTGGCAAGATTCTTGACTTCGGTTGCGGGTACGGCATCCTGGCGAATCTCCTCTCCTTAAGGTCTTCTTCGAGGCATGTGCGCGGGCTGGACCGGAACAAGGAAAGGATATCCGTGGCCATGCGCTCAACCACTGATCGCAACAACATAGCCTTCACCCTTGGTGACGTGGGCACGATGCAGATTGAAAGCTATGACGGCGTTGTGATGACCGATGTCATGCATCACCTGAGCGAACGGAACGCAAGGGTCATTCTGCGAAAGATCAGGTCCTGCCTCAGGCTGGGAGGAATTCTTGTAATTCTGGATGTGGACAGGAGCCCTTTTTGGAAGTTTTGGATCACATATTCTATTGACAGGTGTCTAAATCCACTAAATAGCCTTCATTACCGCTCATCCCGCAGCATGACAACCATGCTGGAGCAATTCTCCTTTGCAGTTCATAAGATCATTCCTGCCCACAGGGGGCTGCCTCTTTCCGACATAATTTATCTCTGCCAGGCCAAACCCGCGTAGTGGCCGATACAAGGAGGGATTTCAGGATACCGCGCCTTCCATGGAACCCAGAGAATACGATATTATGTGCCGTGCCCAGGATACCCACTGGTGGTACAGGGGGATGGCCAGGATAACAGAGGGGATCATTGGTCAGTACTTCACCGGGGGTCAAAATATCCGAATCCTGGATGCGGGATGTGGAACAGGCGCGGGCATGGAAATCCTGAAACCTTACGGAACGGTTTTTGGTTTCGATATTTCCGAACGCGCAATCCGTCTTTGCAGGGCGCGAGGTGAAAACTGCCTTTCTGTGGCTTCCCTCATGGCCCTGCCCTTTGAGGACGAGGCCTTCGACCTGGTGGCCTGCTTTGATGTCCTCTATTTCGAAGGAGTCGATGACTGCCGGGCACTGGAGGAATTCACAAGGGTTCTTGTGCCCGGAGGCAAGCTGTTTGTCAGGGTCCCGGCCTTTGACTGGCTCAGGGGCATCCACGATCTCAAGGTCTCAACAGGCCACAGATACACCCTGAAGGAACTGTCATGCAAACTTAAGCAATCCGGACTGGATGTCAAGTTCATGAGCTATGTTAACACTCTCTTGTTTCCCCTCATCGCCCTGAAACGGTTGTCGGAACGCTGGACCGCCGTCCAAGAGCACTCGGACTTGACCATTCGGCTTGGCCTTCTTGATCAAGTGTTCCTTTACTGCCTCAGCCTGGAATCAATCGTCGTCCGAAAAATTTCCCTCCCATTCGGCCTCTCACTGGTCGGCCTGGGGGAAAAGCTCAAGAAATGAGATCCAAGAGGTGGTTTTTCATGGAGAAACTTGACAGCATTACCGCCTTCTTCCCGGCCTTTAACGATGGAGGCACCATTGCCAGCATGGTCCTATCAGCACTCATCACTCTGCCCAAGGTAACTGACGATTTCGAGGTCATTGTGGTTAATGACGGCAGCAAGGACTACACGCGTGAGATACTTGAGGAATTGGGACGTTTGTATCCAGCGGTCAGGGTCATAGACCACGGGATCAACAGGGGATATGGAAGCGCCCTGAGGACCGGGTTCAGTGCAGCTTGCAAATCCTGGATCTTCTATACGGACGGGGATGCCCAGTATGATCCAAGGGAGCTCGTCAACCTTGTCAGTGCGGTCTCACCCGGCACCGACGTGGTCAACGGGTATAAGATAGCGCGCTCTGACCCATTGCACCGAATCGTCATCGGCCGCCTCTATCATCACATTGTCAGGATCCTTTTTGGATTCAAGCTTAGAGACGTGGACTGCGATTTCAGGTTGATCAGGCGGGAAGTCTTTGAAAAAGTCCAGTTGTATTCAACATCGGGAACCATTTGTCTCGAGATGGTGAAAAAATTCCAGGACGCAGGCTTCACTTTCCAGGAGGTAGGCGTCCACCACTTCCACAGGGCCTATGGCAAGTCCCAGTTTTTCAATTTCAAGCGCCTTTTCAGGACCGCCATACAACTTTCTTCCCTCTGGTGGGAACTGGTAGTACGGGAAAAGTTCTTCCAATCAAGGATCACGAAAAACTCCAGCACCCCCGATCCTTCATAATTTCTTCGGCAGGAATACATTGAGTAGAGGAGTATACAGAAGAGACCTCATCCCGATTATCTCCCTCGGGTTGTTCTGCCTGTTCCTGTTCAGGGCAATCATAATAGGGAATCATCTCCTTGCGGGAAAAGACTTTCTTGACTTCTACCTGCCCATGAAGCAATTCCTGTATGACCAGATTCACAAGCGCCACTCAATTCCTCTCTGGAACCCCTACATTTTCGGAGGCATGCCCTTTTGGGCACATTTTGAATCCACAATCTTCTATCCCCTGGGGTTCCTCTTCCTGCTGCTCGACCCCGCGCGTGCCTATGGCTATACCATGTTTCTTCATCTCCTGGCAGCGGGAGTATTCATGTATATGCTCTCCAGATCCTTGGCCATAGGGAGGACCGGGAGCTTCATAGCGGCAATCATATTTACCTGTAACGGTTTTGTTATGGCGCTTCTCTACCTGGGGCATATGAGCCCTGTTATGAGTTATGCCTGGCTTCCCATCATCCTTTTTTCTCTGAACAAAGCCCTGAGGGGGGAAAACCCCTGTCTCTGGGCATCCATAGGGGGGATATTGTGGGGGATCCAGATCCTCGCAGGTGCCCCGCAGGACGCCTTTTACACCTTCCTGGCAGCCATGCTTTTTCTTCTTGTAAGTGATCGAGTCTATTACAAGAGGTCCGGGCGCTCCCTGAAAAACCTGATCATTGTTCCCCTATGCCTCTTTCTATTCGGATCAGGCCTGGCCGCCATTCAAGTTTTGCCTGCATTTGAGCTCATAAACGAGTCGGTGAGGGAGGCGCTGGACAACTACGAAATGGTTACCATGGCCTCCTATCCTCCAGAGGGGCTGATTACGTGGATGGTAGCTACTGGGTCACCGGAGTGCCTTTCAGCATCCCACAGCAGAACCTCTACGTAGGAGTCCTCCCCCTGTTCTTGCTTCTCTGTCTCCGCCTCGAAACCCCGAACGACCGGAGGATTATCATCTTTGCAGGTCTGTTGGCAGTGGTGGCGCTGGTGCTGGCCCTGGGAAAACATACGCCGATCTACAGGCTGGCATACCTGATTCCCGGTTTTGATCGATTCAGGGCCCCATCGAAGATCATCGTACTCTGGGCGTTTTCCATGGGGTTGCTGGCAGGGAAAGGGGTTGACGGTCTTCTATCTCCAAGGGAGAGGCGACTTCGTATCCTTGATTGGAGGGAGTGGGCATTCCTCATTGTGCTGGTGTCAATGGTAGCCATTGATGTCATCCTTCGCTTTGATGATTCGGTCAGCCTGAGCCTGTTCTCATGGTTCATTCTCAAGGAGGCTATTCCAGAGAAGATGGCGTTGGCTTCAAAGATCATTGGAGGCCAGTTCCATCTCCTGGCCATCTTCGGATTTTTTTCCTTTTCTCTCATCATACTTACGAGGAAGAAGCTCCTCTCTAACAAGCCTGCATCCGTCCTTTTCTCCGCCCTGTTGATAATCAACCTTTCCTGTACCCTAAACAGGGCCATCATAAACAACGACAAATACTACGCTTTGATCTCAAGGATCAAGAAAGACATCAGGAACTCTCTTGGAAAGGACCAGGAGATTTACAGGGTGGGCAGCTACAGGTCGCCCTATGGATCCAATTTTGAAATGTATCTTGGTCTCCAGACAGTCGGAGGATTTACGGCCCTCTTCCCCACCCGTTATTATGAATACATCAATGTCTATTCTGAATACAAACTACCCCAGGGCTGGGTCAACCTGTATTTCGGGGTGACCAGACACCAGAAATTGATGGATCTCTTGAATGTCAAATACGAGATTTTCCATGCTGAAAAGAGGTATGCCCTGCGGGACTCCTATCTGCCCAGGGCCTTCATGGTGCCTGAGTACAGAATCCTTGAAAAGGAGGAAATGCTTGTCCACATGACCCAAGATGAATTTCAACCATCCAGGACCGTACTATTCGAAAAGGGAGATTTCAGGCCCGCCATTGCCCTCAGCTTCCCCAAGGCGCCACAACCAAAGTCCGATGTCCGGATTTTGTCTTACGGCCCGGACGAGATCGTTCTCAGGGTGGAATCTTCCTTCCCCGGATTCTTGTTTCTCAGCGAGATCTACTATCCAGGCTGGAAGTGCTTTGTGGACGATAGAAGAAGAGGCATCTTGAGAGGCAACTACCTTTTCAGGGTGATTCAGTTACGTGAAGGCAGCCACAGGGTTCGACTGGTATTCGATCCCTGGACAGTAAAGGCTGGAATTGGAATAACACTCCTGACATTTTTTCTCTTTGTGTTGATCCTGGTACATCATAGGCTAAGGAACAGGAAGGAGTGAGACAAGACCTTTGCATAACCCCCCAAGACTTGTCAATGCACCCATACA
>JAFDIC010000199.1 GCA_019308525.1 Deltaproteobacteria bacterium | reverse complement strand
CTATGGCAGCTGCTTATCCAAAGGTAATCGCCGTGGGGTCTGGGCCAGTAGGGGGTGGCTTCAATATGATCGTGGTTGGCATTTCCAAGTACTAGAAAAAGGATGTGGGCATTACTGCCATGGTTGCTCCCGGAGTGGCAAAACAGAACCTCACCCGTTTCGCCAATGGTCGGCTGGATATCATGATTTCACCGTCAACCTGGATGTATGCTGCATGGAATGCCAGAGAGGACTATGGTTTTACAAAACCCATCAGGGACTTGAGGGTGATGTATTATATCTACGGTAATCCCTACTACGTGATAGCATTGAAAAAATCCGGCCTGAGGAGAATTTCCGACCTTAAGGGAAAACGCGTGGGCATCGGACCAAATGCAGATGCGTGGGATAAGATGATGGGGAAAAAATTGGAAGCAAATGGCATCAAGTATTTCGGTAAGAAGTCGGACATAAAGAAGGTCTTTGCCAGCTTTCAGGACATGTGCCAGATGCTTGGCGATGGAAACCTGGATGCCTGTGTGGCCATGTTTGAAGGGCTTGTCCCCCAACCTGCGACACAGAAACTCATGGAGCAAAGGGAGCTGGTGGCCCTGGAATGGGACCCAGCGGTATTTGAAAAATTCAAGCATGACATTTTCCCACCTGCTGTCATCAAGAAGGAATATCTTCCCTTTCTTGAAAAAGACCACCGCTGCTGGCAGGGAGGAATGGCGGCCATGGTAGCCAGGAAGGACGTGAGCGAGAACCTCGTATATGAATTGACTAAATCCACCTACAAGAATTTGAAACAACTTGCCTCTGAAAACCCATTTTGGAAGTATCCTGTAGCAGTACCTGATATATTGACGACAGATACAGGCATCCCTTACCACCCCGGAGCCATTAAGTACTGGAAAGAAGTTGGGCTCTGGAACCGCTAACATATGCAGCATGGGATCCACAAATGCCTGATCACCCTTGTAATCAGAGACCCAGGGGTGGGAAATTGGTTGTAAGATGAATGCAGAAGTACCGGAGGGGAAGAATCAGGAGCTCCTCGGAATTATTTGGGATAGAGCGAAAAAATCAGCCTCAACACTGATCTATCTTGCTCTATGCGTGTATGTTGTCTACAACTTTTTCTCACCCCTGCCCCCACACCAGGCGAGAGCACTTTTCTTGCTCCTTGTCTTCCTGGGCCTGGCTTTGAGACCTGCGCCTCAAGGAAGCAAGAGCTATCCTTTGATGGATATCATCCTGGCCTCAGTATCCGTGATTGTCTTTGGCTACATCGTCATATACCATTATCAAATCTCGGAAAGGGCAGGCATGCCCACACGCTGGGACCTGATCATGGGAACTGCGGCTGTAGTTACCGCGATCGAAGGAACCCGCCGAGGCATGGGCCGCGGCCTGGCCATCGTTGTATGCATCTTCCTCGCCTATTTTATCTTCGGCCAATTCCTGCCTGTACAATTTGGGGGTCACGTAGCATACAATTTCCAGGAGATCGTCAACGCCCTATACTTGACCACCAGTCTTGACGGTATCTTCGGCATTTCAACCTATGTCTTTTTTAGATATATCTTCCTGTTTTTCCTTTACGGAAACCTCCTCATGATGACGAATGCCACAGCCTTTATTATGGACTTTATCAGGGCCATTGTCGGGACCAGACGAGGCGGCGCGGCGATGGCCAGTGTGACCGGAAGCGGGGCGCTTGGTTCCATATCCGGGATGGCCATGGGCAATGTCATGATTACGGGGGTGGTGACCATTCCGCTAATGAAGAAAACAGGGTTCAAACCTCAGGTCGCAGCAGGCGTAGAGGCAGCCGCTTCAAGCGGGGGTCAAATTATGCCCCCTGTAATGGGAACCGTCTCATTCCTCATGATGGCATTTCTGGCCGTGCCATATGTCGAGATAATCAAAGCAGCTATCGTCCCTGCTCTTTTGTTTTACCTTGCCATCCTGGCCAGTGTCTATTTCTACTCCGTCAGAACAGGGGCTAAGGGTGTGGACCGTTCTCAAGTGCCGCGACTGGGAGAAGTCATTCGACGGAGGGAGGGGTTTACCTTTGTAGGATCTTTCTTAGTCCTCTTGCTTCTCCTTGTCATGAAATTTTCTCCTATGTACGCTGTGATGTATGCTATCGCCACTGCCTTTGTAATCAGCTTCTTGACTCCCTCGAGACTGAATCTAAGAAGAATCGTTGGTGTGATTCACGAGACAGGGGTGGGTTTTGTGGGCCTTGGTGCCGCGGGCGCGGGAATCGGGATCGTGATAGGGACGACCCTGCAAACCGGTTTTGCCTTCAGGATAACCGGCCTGCTGCTCGAATGGACAGGCGGTGACCCGATTCAGACCCTTATTGCGGTTTTCATTGCCTCTTTCTTACTTGGCATGGGCCTCCCGCCCATTATTGTCTACATCGTTGCCATCCTTCTTGCAGCCCCGGCACTCCAGCAATTGGGGATCTCGCCCATGGCGGCCCACTTGTTTTGTTTCTACGCTGCAATATGTTGTGAATTGAGCCCTCCTATCGCCACTGCGGCCTATGTAGCTTCCATGGTGGCGGAAACAAGTTTTTGGGGAACCTGTCTCTATTCCATGATGTTTGGGGCGGCAGCCCACATTCTCCCCTTTTCCTTTGCCCTGGACAGCTCCATGCTTCTAATGGGCAGACCGACTGAGATTTTGAGGTCGATTACAACAGCAGGTGTAGGGGTTGTCTTAATGTCATGGGGTATAGCCGGGCCATTCAAAAGCAAGTTAGATACCTGGAGTCGTATGTTGGTCCTTTCCGGAGGGTTGTTGCTTATCTTTCCTGGTACCAGGAATGCGATAATTGGTATGGCGCTGGCATTGTTCGGAGCCCTAGTGGCTCTTCTGGAAAAGAAAGCGCTGGCCAGGAGAGGAAAATAGACCCTGAATATTCTTCAGCAAGGTGGCGGTTTCTGCTTTTGGTGATCTGCCCTTTCTACGGCACCTTGCAACGTGTCATGGCAGGTCGAATTCCTGCTGTGAGAGCAATCTGGAAGTTCCTATAGGAGAGAGAAGAGAATGCTGAGAAGCATAGACCAATCAAAATGTATCGGTTGTGGAACCTGCATGAGGATATGTCCTCTCGATGTATTCCGACTCGATTACCGGCAGCCCACCTTGTCACCGTGTACGGCAGCCTGCCCCATTGGCATAAACATACGGGAAATCAACTATCTTTTGGAAACGGGGAGGATAAATGAAGCAGCCACAAAGATGCTTTCCAACAATCCTTTAGCAGCCGTCACAGGGAGGGTGTGTCCTGGCTTCTGCGAAATAGAATGTTCAAGAAACCAGTTCGATTCAGCGGTCAACGTCAGCGGCATTGAGCAATTCCTGGGTGATTATGCTTCAGGTCAGGAGCACGGTCAGATTGCCATACGCCATGTCAATCCTGTGGCAGTTATAGGCTCCGGTCCATCCGGGCTTTCGTGCGCCTATTTCCTGGCAAGCGACGGCTTCAAAGTAACCGTTTTTGAGACCAGAGAAGAGCCCGGGGGTATGCTACGTTACGGGATTCCCGAGTACCGCCTCCCGAGAAAGATAATTGACAATGTCATGGAACGGCTTCGACGAATGGGAGTCGTGTTCAAGTGCGGCCAGACTCTCGGGGCGGATTTTACCATCCAGGACTTGATTTCTGACAATTTTGGGGCCGTTTTCTTGGGATTGGGTACCGCCAGGGCCAAGAGATTGAAGGTAGATGGCGCCTGCGCAGACGGGGTGGTCTATGGAATAGAGTTTTTGGAACACATCAAAACAGGGCGCATATCAACCATCGCTCCAAGGGTGATGGTGGTTGGAGGTGGAGATGTGGCAATGGATGCGGCCCTGAGCGCCTTTTGGTTGGGTGCCCGGACTGTCAGCGTTGTATCGCTTGAAGATGAGAAAAGTCTGCCGGCGTATCGGCGTAACGTTCAAACTGCCAGGGCAGCCGGAATAGAGCTTATTTCTTCCTATGGCGTAAAAAAGATCTTGCATAAAGATGGCAAGGTAACGGGAGCCATCCTGGTCAAATGTGTCAATGTTTATGACGACCATGGGAATTTTGCGCCCAAATTTGAAGAGTCGGATACGAAGGAAATGGTCTCAGATGCGATTATTATTGCCATCGGACAGGAATCCGATTTGAGTTCCCTTCCCCGTGAGATCACAAGCCAGGACGGGCTAGTCGAGGCTTTCTCTGACACTTCTCAAACCCGGATCAAGAAAGTTTTTGCCGGTGGAGATGCTGTAACAGGTCCCTCTTCGGTTGCTGAAGCTGTCGGCGCAGGCAAGCGAGCCGCCCAAGCAATAATGTACTTTCTCTCGGGGATTGATTTGGACCTTCTGCCACACAAGAAAGCACAGGTTACGGTAGCTTTCCCTCAAAACATGCATGTACAGAACATGATGCGGCACGAGAGAAGATACATCGAACAAACGGAAAGAAAAGTATCTTCTGAATTGTACAAAGGGTTTGACCTGGTTGAGACCATGGCCGAGGCAGACCGATGTCTAATTTGCGGGGCCAAGTCGGTTGCAGCTCATCTTGAGGATTGCATGACATGCTTTAGCTGTGAACTCAACTGCCCAGGTGAAGCAATTTTCGTGCACCCGTTCAAAGAAATTCTCCCACGATCCCTTCGTCCCGTGTGACCCAAATAGATCGCTGGAAGAACATTTTTTGCGGCACGGAACATGAAATGTTGCAAACAGAGAATAGCTTTTGGACAGAATGGAGGATTTCATGAATCGAGTCAATCAGGACCTTGAAAGGCTGGGACATGTTCTTCAAACCGATGTAGTAGTGCTCGGCTGTGGTCTATCAGGGCTATGGGCTTCAATAAAGGCAAGAGATTATGTAGAAGATGTCCTGGTCGTAGACAAGGGCCCCATGAACTGGGGCGGGTTGGGCTCTTTTTGTGGTGGTGACATGATTGTATGGAATCCCGATGAAGATATCATGAAGTGGCTCGATGAGCTAGTTTTCTATTTTGAAGGGCTGATCGAACAGGATGTTATCGAATTGCTGCTTCGCGAGTCCTATAATCGATTTCTGGATTATGAAGCCCTAGGCCACAAATTCGCGCGAGATAGTGATGGAAACCTCATCCGAATCAACCAGAGAGGACTCGAACATGTCAGCAGCATCCTCTCAAGACCCTTCGGAACCGGGGGCGAAAGTCTGGTTTCATCACTTGTAAAAAGGGCTAACGAATTGAGTGTCCGCCGTTTGAGCAGAATCCAGATTACAAATATCATCATGGATGGTGATCATCTCGCCGGGGTCGCAGGATTCCATACCCGGAGTGGAGAGTTTTATATCATAAAGGCCAAAGCGCTCATCTTGTGCACCGGGAATTCAAGCTGGAAGCCTAGCTATTGCATTAACACCTGTACCGGGGAAGGGTTTGCAATTACGCTGGATGTGGGCGTTCGCATGCGAAACTTCGAGTTTATCAAGGTGTGGAACGTGCCTAAAGACTTTGCCTGGGAAGGACAGACAATGCTCCTTCCCCTTGGCGCCCGCTTTGTAAACGCTCTCGGAGAGGACTTCATGAAGAAATATAGCCCGAAACTGGGTGCCAAAATGGATCCCCACTACAACACGAGGGCCATGGCTGAGGAGTATCTAGCGGGACGCGGCCCCATATACTTGGATACCAGCGGCATGCGAGAGGAGGACGTGAAATTACTCACTCCTACGGGGGGATGGATGGGCCTGAATTATTCCCGCCTTAAGGAGATGGGGATAGACTTCTTCAAAAGCAAACTTGAGTGGATACCTCAAGTCAACTACAATATCGGGGGCGTGGATACAGATGTCAGGGGGCAGTCCAATATAAAGGGAATCTTTGCTGCGGGAAGGGCCAGAAGTCTCGAACCAGGAGTTTACCTTGGAGGTTGGGCCGTGTCGACTACCGCCACCACGGGGGCAATGGCGGGCGAAAACGCAGGAAAGATGGTTGCATCCCTGGCTTGCCAGCCCAGGATTGATCCTGCACTAATTGCAAAGATAAAGCACGATACCCTTTCCCCGCTCACTAGACCCGGGCTCCTGCCCAAGGAAGTCCTCAATGAAATTCGTGAGGTTATCTCACCCTATGATGTTTCCATCCTGAAATCGGAAAAGGGACTTATCCGTGCTTACAACCGCATCAAGGAAATTCAAGAAGACCTTATACCACGGATGGGAGCAGAGTCCCCCCATTATCTTATGAAAGCCAACGAAGTCCGTAGCATTGCAACTGTTACCGAGCTCTATATCCAGGGAAGTTTGAGGCGAAAAGAAACACGTGCGGGCCACTATCGTGTGGAATATCCCCTTCGAGATGACAATTATCTCGGTTGGTTTCTCGTTTCAAGAAAAGAAGGAAAGCTTGAATGGACACACAGACGGGTCCCCATTGAGACCTATAAGATAAGACCCTATCGTTTCTATGGAGACCTTTTCAGGTCCCAACGAACAGTTCCAAGTGGGTAGGAAAATAAAGTATCCACCACACGAAGGGGTGGTATTGGGTTAACCCCCTGGAAGGATGTAAGTATGCCTTCCCCCTGAGGGGCAAGGAGCGAGTTATCCCCTACTCTCACTCTAAAACAATTCGCCTTGCCTCTCTGCCCTGCGTTCTTCGGCCTCCTGATATTTGACGTACTTCCTTATCATTCCTGAATCTAGGCCAACTGTATCAACACAGTAGCCTTCGGTCCAAAAATGATTACCCCAATAGGGCCTGCTTTTGAGTTCTCGAAACTTGTTGAAAACCAGGATTGCCGTTCGGCCCTTTACAATTCCGCAATACTCGGAAATAGAGACTTTCGAAGGAATCATTGCCAACACATGCACATGATCCGCTTGAATATTCATCTCAAGGAGCTCAACCCCTTCTGTTGCGAAAAAGCTCTGATACAGTTGCCAATTTCATTCCCCACCGCACCTCCCAATATTCGGTGATGGCATTTACGTACCCAAACAATATGGTACTGGCAGTGCCAAATGCTACGTGATAGTTTTCTAAAACGACTCATTGTCTTCTCCTTTCACCAAGTTTGTGGGAACAACTCGGTTTAGGAGTAGCAATAAGTCGTTCAAATGGCAAAGCCTTTGAACTCTGACCATGCCCACAAAGCATGGATTTCAATGTTCAACTCAATGTTCAATTAAGAGATTCATTTCATCATAATTATTCAAGCCCTTTAATGGAGAAATGCATAACATATAGACATAACATACAAATATCATATCTTTTCTTGTTAGCATTTCTTCCACAC
>JAFDIC010000636.1 GCA_019308525.1 Deltaproteobacteria bacterium | reverse complement strand
CCGAGAGCAAGGCGGAAAAGATGCTTCGGCTCATAGACTTCCTCCTCGGGTTCAACTACCAGCTCTCCGGAGAAGTCGTATTCCACGCTGATCTGCTGAAGAAGATGAGGTTTGCAACAAACTGGGGCGTGGAGATATTCACCTTGATCGAAGTCTACAGGAAGGCCTCCTCTTGTGCACAGGTGATGTTCACGGAACACCCCTTTGACCACAAACACCAGGAAACCTCTCCAGGTGATACGAGCAAAGGACTGAATCGAATGGCCGTTGATATCGTGACCACCTTGATGAACGCACTGGTCATAGAGGAGGGGGTAGACATCTCCGAGACCTTTTTCAGGGACCTTGCGATCACATACCAGGCCATAGCCGAAGAGTTTATCAAGAAATATTCCGACGATGCCAGTTTCAACAACCTTCGATACAACAGAGATCACGAGGAACATCTCGTGAGGGACATCTTCAGGGATTCCATTCTCATTGCCGGAGACATGCTTACATCCCCTTACAAGCTCACGGAAAGGTTTCTCAGGTTTGTCAACACCTATCCGGAGTTCAAACCTTTCCTGGCCAATGGGCTTGCAGAAGCTATCATTTCAGTGGAAAGTAAGACACAGCAGAGTGTCTTCCAGACTCCCCAGACTGTCTCATGGGAACGAGTTTCAAACAAGTTATCCGGAATCTTCTATGACCTGATTGAAGTGGTGGAAAGTGAAAAGAGAAGATTTGCGTGAACAAGAGGGTCAGGCAGCAGATGATTACCATAGATCCCCTTTTGTGGTAATATTTACAGACCTGGATGGAACCCTGCTTGATCAGGATACATACGGGTGGGAAGAAGCAAAACCCGCACTCGAAGCCTGTAAAAGACGTCATTTCCCGGTTGTCCTCGTCTCCAGCAAGACCAGGGCGGAAATAGTCTATTTGCAGGAAAGATTGGGAATATCAGCCCCCTTTATTGTGGAAAATGGCGGGGGCGTCTTTTTTTCTGAACACCACCTTTATGGGATCCCTCCTGATGCTGAACCCGCGGATCATTTGTGGAAGGTGTCCCTGGGTATTCCTTACCGGGAGGTGGTGAAGGCGTTCGAGGAGATTCGCGCCCAACTCGGGTGGAACATGAGGGGTTTCTCGCAAATGACAGTGGAGGAAATAGCCCAACACACAGGCCTGGATCTCCATGCCTCAAGTCGGGCCGCCATGCGTGAATATGATGAGCCCTTCTTGATATTAGAGAAAAAGGGGAACAGTCTCCAACCCCTGAAAGAGGCGACTGAAAAGAAAGGCCACCTCCATGGAGATTTTGACAAGGGTCTTGCCGTTCAAAGAGTTGAATCCTGGTATGGGACGTACCATGAGACGATAATTACCATGGGGCTGGGCGACAGCCCTAACGATTTCAGCATGTTACAATGCGTAGATCTACCCGTATTGGTCCGTTCATCAAGTCAATACCAAGGTTTGGAGAAGACGATAAGGGGCTTGACAAAAACCCAAGAGCCGGGCCCGAAAGGCTGGAACAAGGCAGTCCTCGATATCCTGCGCAATAAACTGAAGGGAGGTTAATCCTGGCATGTTCCAAGATGAAGTTAATCCTGAAAACGTAAAGAGGGCTGATATGGTGGTCGCGATTCCCTCTTACAATGAAGCTGACACCATCAGCTACCCTACGAGGCAAGCAAGTCAGGGCCTGGTAAAGTATTTCTCCCATATAGAATCCGTCATCATTAACTGCGACAATAACTCACCGGATAATACCAAGCGGGCCTTTCTGGATACTCCCACCAGCATTCCAAAGATCTATATCTCCACTCCTCCGGGAGTGAAGGGCAAGGGCAACAACTTCAGAAACCTTTTCAGGAAAGTGATCGAGCTGGGGGCTAAGGCGATCGTGGTCGTGGATGCCGACCTGAAGAGCATAACCCCTGAGTGGATCAAACATCTGGGTGAACCCCTCTTTAATGATTTCTCCTATGTGGCGCCCCTCTATGTCAGGCACAAGTACGACGGTACCATAACCAACAGTATTGCCTATCCCATGTCCCGGGCCCTTTACGGCAGAAGGGTGCGCCAACCTATCGGTGGTGATTTTGGTTTCAGCGGTGAGTTGGCAAAGATCTACTTTGAGAGCGATCTCTGGGACGAGGCCATAGCCAATTTCGGGATAGACATATGGATGACCACAATCGCCCTCAATCAGGGAGTCCCTATATGCCAGTCATACATGGGCCGGCCTAAAATACATAAACCAAAAGACCCTGCGGCCTCCCTGGGCCCCATGTTCCGCCAGGTAGTGGGAACCATATTCAACATGGCCTGTCATTTCGCCTCCCATTGGATAAAGGCCAAAT
>JAFDIC010000198.1 GCA_019308525.1 Deltaproteobacteria bacterium | reverse complement strand
ACGGGTCTGCAAAAGGATACATGGACACCCACCTGGTTCGGCTGGCAAATGCCTTTGGTACGCCGAATGTGGTCAGTGCCGACCATGTCTGCCACGTGCCGAGGATGCTGGGGGCTGAATATACATTTGGTTTTTATCCGGTGGGCGAAATTGACCATCCTCCCGCCTGCATAATAGGATGGGGGGTTGATCACGCGCAAACGCGTTTCTACAAGAACAGGGCATGGAGAAAGGCCCAAGCAAAGGGCACAAGGCTCATCGTCATTGATCCCCTGAAAACCCCTCCGGCAAAATCCGCCGATGTGTGGCTTCAACTCAGACCAGGCACTGACCTGGCCCTGGCCCTGGGTTTGATACATGTTGTCATAGACCGGGGGCTTTATGATAAAGCCTTTGTAGAAAAATGGACCGTTGGCTTTGAAATTCTCAAGAAACATGTCCGGGAATATACGCCTGAAAGGGTCTCGGGAATCACATGGGTCCCGGCAGACAAAATTGTGGAATGCGCCGAGCTGTATGCCAGGAACAGGCCTGGATATATCGAGTTTGGTAACGCCCTTGACCATACCCTGAACAGCTTTCAGGCGAGCCGGGCCATTTCCATCCTGATAGCGCTGAATGGTGATCTGGATGTTCCGGGCGGAGAGGTGGAATCCCATTCCTCGGGCCTTCGTTCAGGAGACAGGGAATCCACGGGTTTGGGCATACGAGGGCGATGGTCTTCGGAGCTGGAGCTTCGCGATCTGGTGCCCGAGGAGAAAAGGAAAAGCAAAGTGGGTCCTCCCCTGTTGCCTGATTTCAGGTACGTTTCACCCCAGGCAGTGCTCAGATCAATTCTGTCTGGGGAGCCTTACAGGGTAAGTGCGGGTTTTGTGCTGGCTTCTAACCCCCTGTCAAGCTGGCCGAATATCAGGAAGGTGTATGAGGCCTTCAACAAGCTGGATTTTCTTGCCGTATCCGATATGTTCATGACGCCGACAGCCGCCCTTGCTGATATTGTTTTCCCTGCCGCAAGTTACCTTGAGTTTGACGGGATTCAGATGCCACCGCCTCCTGGCAGCACCTTTGCTCTGCTTCAGCAGGGGGTTTCCCGGGTAGGCCAATGCCGTTCAGACCACGAAATCATAAATGCCTTAGCGCACAAGATGGGTTTGGGACAGTATTTTTGGAAGGATATTAATGAATTCTGGGATTACATATTGGAGCCAATAGGGATGACCTTTGATGAATTCAGAAGTATCGGCCGGATTCCTGCTGAAGGGGGGGGGAAATCTTATAGAAAATACGAAAAAGATGGCTTCAAAACACAGTCGGGAAAGGTCGAGCTCTATTCAACAAGCCTCGAGGAGCTGGGGTTTGACCCCTTGCCCGTGTATCGTGAACTACCGGATACGCCCTTTGCAGAACCTGGTATGGGCAAAGATTATCCGCTGATTTGCACAACTCGAAAGTTAGCGGGTTATCGGCATTCCGGCGGCAGGCAGATACCTGGCCTGAGAAGATTTCATCCTGACCCACTGGTTATGATACATCCTGAAACCGCTACAAAGCACGGAATAAAGGATGGTGAATGGGTATATGTAGAAACCAGGACAGGCAGGATAAAACAAAAGGCGAAAACAACGAATGATATTGATTCCAGGGTGATCCTTGCAGACCATGCTTGGTGGTTCCCGGAAAAAGGTAAAGAAGCGTTTTACGGTTGGGACGAGTCGAACTATAATGTGTTGACAAACGAGCAGGCAGAGTCCAGCAGAGAGGTGGATTCCTTTAACATCAGGGGCATTGCGTGTAGGATATACAAGGTGCGACAGTAACCAGGCGGTTTCAGGGGTATTCATTGTGAAAGCAAAAAGAGAGAGTTTGGTTAAGACCATTTGCAGGATTTGCGGAGTAGGCTGTGGCATTGACGTGTTCGTTGAAGACGGCCGGATAGTAAAATGGGCCCCCATGCCTGAACATGAGAACTATTATGGCGGTAGATGTCCCAAGCAAAAGGCCCTTGCCGATTATGAATACTCCGTTGACCGACTCACCCATCCCCTCAGGAGGGTCAGTGGTGGCTGGAAGAGAATCTCCTGGACCGAAGCCTTCAGTATCATTGTAGAAAAACTCAATGAAATCAAGCACAGGTATGGTCCAGAATACTTGACGGTCGGGTACGGTCATCCGGGTATTAATTCACCTTTGATGTGGCTCGTCCCTCGTTTTTGTGATGCATTTGGAACTCCCAACATCCCTGTTATAGGGAATTACTGTTACATGCCCCGGGCGATTTCCGAGTACATTACCTTTGGTAACCACATGCTCCCTGACTACGACGGGAGCCGGTGCGCCGTTTTTTGGGGGTGCAATCGCCTGGAGTCAAATCCTTCAATAAACGTCGTCAAGAGAATTTTGGGATTGAAGCCAAAGGGTGTAAAGATAATCGTAATAGATCCTAGAAAGACAAAACTTGCCAGAATGGCGGATTACCATCTTCAGGTAAGACCTGGAACCGACGGGGCGCTGGCGCTCGGAATGGTCAATATCATAATCTCCGAGGGGCTTTATGATCGGGAGTTTGTCGGAGAATGGACCACTGGTTTCGAAGATTTGAAACGGGCTGCCAGATCATATACCCCCGAGAAGGTGTCTGAGATAACAAGGGTTCCATCGGAAACGATCGTAATGGCATCAAGAACCTATGCAACATCAAAGCCCGCTACAATGGACTGGGGGGTGGGACTCGACCAGCATACGAATACCTTTCAAACGCTCAGGGCGATTTCCTGTCTCAAGGCCATAACCGGCAACGTGGACAAGGCGGGGGCATCCACGTACATTGAGCCACTTCCCATCAACCTCAGGATCCCCGGGAGACAGAAGAGACCAGTTATTGGAGAAAAAGAGTACCCGATATATTACAGCGAAGCCTTGAGGAAGGGGGATACTCAGGAACCCTGCACAGCGCCGCTGTTTGATCGCATTCTGTCCGGCGATATTAAGGCGGGAATTTTTATGGCTCGTAATCTGGTTGCCAACGAAGCCAATACCTCAAAGACGATTGAAGCACTTCAAAAGCTGGAGCTGCTGGTTGTGATGGATCTGTATTTGACCGAGACAGCACAGTTGGCTCACATAGTCCTCCCCGCAGCAACTTTCCTGGAGGTAAACAATTTACGCACATATCATCTCGGGCGGACGTTGAGCCTCATATGTGCGGTAAACAAGGCAGTCGAACCTCCAGGAGAATGTATGGGAGACAATGATTTTATCTTGCGACTGGCCAAGGAGCTGGGCTTAGAGAAAGATTTTCCATGGAAGAATACCGACGAATTGTACGACCATATGCTCAGCCAGGTAGGTACGTCCCTGGAATACTTGAGAGACCATCCTGAAGGGTTTTTGTGGGAAAGGCGTGAATATGAGTCTTACAGGAAAAAGGGGTTTGATACCGAATCAGGGAAAGTTGAGCTTTGTTCGAAGAAACTGGAAAGGCATGGGTTCTCAGCCGTCCCGGTATTTCAAGAAACAGTAGAGGGCCCTGTAAGCTCTCCTGAAGTGGCGAAACACTACCCCCTTATTATCACAACGGGCGGCAAAACACGGTTTTACGAGCACTCCCAGTACAGGAATATCCCTCGGCTTCGTTCCAGGTTCCCGGAAAACATCGTTGAAATAAATCCCGTTGATGCAGGAAAATACGGGGTTATGGATGGTGATCTTGTAGAAGTGGAAAGTCCGAGGGGGACAATACAGGTCAAAGCCAGGGTTACCGAAGACATAATGGAAGGAGTAGTCCATATCTACCACGGCTGGCCTGGGCAAAGCAATGTAAATCGACTGACACCTGATAAACCACTTGATCCCATCTCCGGGTCACCTTCCCTGAATTCATTCCTGTGCAGGGTGAAGAGCCTTCACAAGAGAAGACCATAACAATTCTGCTGCCTTCAAAGACCCGGGGGGTCAGCAATTACCTCCCATTGTGCCAGAGCCCCGTTGACCTGGAGGATCGAACAAAGCCGAGATTTCTACGAAATGCCCCCTGTTTCGACTCGAACGCAAAGAGAATCTCCCAGGGGCCAGTGCCGCCACTCATATGCACCGTTTCAAGGACAGGCAAAAAAAGGTTTGCCTGGAGCGAGAGATTCAGGTAATTGTGCCGAAAGGGTTTTCACTGCAAGAGCTTTTGCCTCTGTCGTAATGTACTGTACGTACTGTGATACTTGTTTTGGAAGGAGGGAATTCTAATGGGTAACAATGAGATCAGGAGACTGTGCCTGGCAGAAGAGGGGGAGAAGGTCGTGCTCCAGGGTAACATTGCCTTTGCCGTGGGTTGCGTGAGATCGGGGATTCACAGCGCGGACGGTTATCCGGGCACTCCCAGCACCGAGGTGATAGACAGGGGCCTTTCAAGGGTCCAGGATATGATAAAGGTGGGCTGGTCGGTCAATGAGGCGGTAGCCACAGGTGTGGCCTTCGGGCATACCCTGGCAGGCGAGGATTCAGTGGTGACCATGAAGATACCCGGCCTTTTCCAGGCGGGTGACCTATTTACGAGTTCTTCCCTCTTTTGGGAGGAGAGGGGGGCGTTGATCTATTTCATTGCCAGTGATTTTACTCCCAGCTCTACCCAGCATGTGATTGATCCCAGGTACCTGTTCAAGAGCTGCATGCTGCCCGTGTTTGAACCGAGAAACCATCAGGAGATGCTGGAGGCGAGCGGAATTGCAGCGGAGATAGGTCGCAGGTACAAGACCCCCTTCGTTATCCTTGCAAGCGGTGCGCTGTGCCATAGCGAGGGGCTGGTGATCCTGAACAGTCCAGGGAAAAGGGAGGTGCTGGACGTACCCGAAGATTTGAAGAAATTCAATCTCCTGCCGCCGATTGCCAGGCTCAATTACGATACGGTGATGGCTGAAAGGATGCCAGCCCTGGAAGGAATGGTAGGGGAATCACCCTTGAACCACTGGATCAGAGGGTCGGGCAAAAAGGGCGTGATCACCTGCGGGATCAACACGGCCTACGTGCAAGAGGTGAGGGGGATATACGGGGAAGACTTCGACATCCTGTCCCTGGCCTTCACCAATCCCTTGCCCGAGAACCTGATCCGGGAATTCTGCGGTTCCATGGCAGAGGATGTCTATGTCTTTGAGGATGGTTATCAATTCCTCCAGGAGGCCTTGGAGAGATTGGGACTTGAGGTTGTCGGCAAGGAAAAGTACTCCGGGATCACCGAATGGTCGCCGGCACTCGTGGCGGAGAGAATGGGTTACGGTGTCAAGAAAAAGAAATTCAAGCTCGAACCCGTGCCTAGACCTCCCATGATATGTGCCGGATGTCCTTACAGGCTCTTCGCACTGGAGGTCGCCAGGCTGAAGCAGCGCAAGAAGATAGAGGCAATCTTCGGAGACATAGGTTGTAATTCTCTCCTCTATTTCATGGGGGCCTTGGATACGGGGCTCGCCATGGGCGCAAGTGAGAGCAAGAGACAGGGTTTCGTGTTATCCAGGCCTGAGAAAGCCTCCAGGTGTATGAGTATCATAGGGGACAGCACTGAATGTCATTCGGGCCTGGATGCCACCCGGAACGCCGTGTTCCGGAAGGTTCCGGGCATCAAGGTGGTGCTGGATAATTACTGGACAGCAATGACAGGAGGCCAGCCGGCCCCCAGCTCGCCCGTTAACCTGGCAGGAGAGGAAGTTTCCTTTGACCTGGTCAAGGCCCTGGAATCGAACGGATGCAGGGTCCTGGAAGTAAATGCCTATGAGCGCAAGGACGTGCGAAAGGCATTGAAGGATGCCCTGTCATTGGCAGACAAGGGGGAATTCGTTGTAGTCATAGTAAGGGGGGGTTGTATCAACAAGGTCCCCGGCGACAAGAAAGGCATTCGCCTGAAGATCAACATGGAAAAGTGTGATAAATGCCATATCTGCCTCATCTGTCCGGGTATAGAAGAAGGGGAGGAAGGATTTCCTCGATTCAACAACCTCTGCTCCGGTTGTGCCGGGGAAAACCCTGCCTGCATGCAGATGTGCCCCTTTGATGCCATGGAATTCCTGGGTGAAGAGGAAGTGACCTCGAAGACCTTGGGGGAATTTCCAGAACCTCCAGAGATCGTGAAGAGTCATTTTGATCGAAGTGCATTGCCTGAGAGGCTTAGCCTTGCCATCCGCGGTGTTGGAGGCCAGGGGAACCTCTTTTTTGGGCGGGTGCTGACACAGCTTGCATTTCTGGCAGGATACGGGGAACGGAACATTGTCAAGGGAGAGACCCATGGTATGGCGCAGATGGGAGGTCCGGTGATCAGCACCTTTTCCTGCGGCAAGGTGCATAGCCCGGTCTTATTTCCCGGCAGTGCTGATTGCCTGATAACGATGGAGGTGAGCGAGGTACTGCGACCTGGATTCCTGTATCTCCTCAAAGAAGGAGGCGCAATATTGTTTTCAAAGACGAGCATAATCCCCCAGGTAATCAGTCCCGAGGAGTATCCGGCCCCGGAGAAGATCAAGGAGGCCCTAAGGGGATATGAGATCATAGAGGTCGATGCCCTGGGTTGTGCGCAAGAGATAGGTGATAGAACAGGCAGGGTAGCCAACGTGGTCATGATAGGCGCACTCAGTAAGATAGCGCCCCTTGACGGATTCCCCCTGGCCTTATGGCTTGAGGCCATAAGGAAGGTGAGCCCAAACCCTGCATTCTGGGCTGCAAACTACGCAGCCTTTATGGCCGGGAGGGAACTCCCATGAGTGTCCGGGAGAAAAAGGAGATTTTCAAGGCCCTTTTTGAGCCAAGAAGCATCGCCGTTATAGGTGCCAGCAACAATCCACTGAAGCCAGGGGGTCGGGTTACCAAGAATATCATGGACAACGGATACCAGGGAGATCTGTGGGCGGTCAATCCGAAAGGCCTTCCCATCATGGGCTTGCCAACCTACGGGTCTGTGGAGGAACTTCCGGGAGTGCCCGACCTTTCCATTGTGGCGATCCCCGCACCAGGGGTCCGTAACGCGCTCGAGAGCCTGGCTCGCAAAGGGTGTAAGGCCACTATCATATTGACAGCCGGCTTTGGGGAAAAAGACGAAGAAGGGAAGAAGGAAGAAAGGGTTTTCCTGGAGATCGCCGAAAGGGCTGGAATGGTTCTCATCGGGCCCAACTGCTCCGGGTTCCTTACTCCTGCTTATGCGGGTAAGTTTGCAGGGATCATTCCCAGGTTGAAGGAACGGTCTGTTGATTTTATCAGTGGCTCAGGTGCTACAGTGGATTATGTCATGGAACAGGCCGCCAGCAGGGGCCTCACCTTCACTGCGGT
>JAFDIC010000197.1 GCA_019308525.1 Deltaproteobacteria bacterium | reverse complement strand
TAAGCGGGCTGTTCCAAAACGTTCCCCTGCCCGATGCTGTGAATCACTATTTCCCCTGTAGGAGCGACTTTCAGTCGCGAAAAATCAGTGCACCAAGGAGACACTTGTGATTGTAGCTTTAAGCTGTTCCTGCACGTATAAGGGCCTTCCGGGGATCTATAGCGGCGTAACAAACATAGGGCATCATGATATTTGCTATTGTGGTCCTTGATCAGGCTGTGGGGAACAACCTGTTTAGGTTTGTCCCCTTTCATGTGACCCGGGGGGAATCCAGTCAACAGCCCTGGGGGCCCGTCTTGATTTGGGCGCTGGGGGGGTCATGGCAAAAGGATTAATCCCTTGGACCTAAAGCTGGAGTCCCCCTCGGAAAGAGCTGAGGGCGGAGGAGATGCACGATGGGTATGAAGGAATTGTAGAGTCTGATGAGATGGCTTGAGCCTTCAAGGATAGTCGTCCTGCTGGCTTTCCAAGATTTTCTCAAGCTCTGTTATGAGCGGTGGAAGGTCATACTCAATCGTGTCCCATAGAATATCTAAATCGACCTGCTCATAACCGTGAATAAGACGATTTCGCATTCCTACTACCTGTGCCCACGGAATTGATGAGTATTCTGCATGTGTTCCACACTGACACGCGCCGCGGCTTCAGCGACTATCTCGACCAACCTGACAAGTGATAACTCTAGCATTCTTTCATGTCGAAGATCACTGCGCACTTTACCTTCAATCATTGTCACTGCTTCACGAGCATGGTCCAACATGTGGCGCAGGCGTACTATGTCATCATGCCTCGTCATAATGCACTATGGCTTCGGAGAGCGCCTTATCACGCAAGTACTTGCTGAGGAATCCAGGGGTATTGAGATCAACCTTCCTCCCAAGGATCTCACCTAGTTCGATCTCCAGCCCAGCCAGACGGATTAGGCCCACGCGCGCATCTGGCTCAAATTCTACCAGCACATCTATGTCACTCTCAGGGCTGAAGTCATCCCGAACAGCAGAGCCAAAAACAGACAACTTCCTAACGCGCTTTCTCTTGCAGAATTCGACTATCTTCTCCTTAGGAATGTTGAGGTTTGCCTTGTTGGTGCTCATATTTCTCTCCGGAAATCCTAACGGGTTTAGAACGGGTTTAGAGAAGCCCTGGTCGAAATTATATGAAGAATCTATTGCCCGGGTCAAGTGGAAGAAAAGGGAAACCGGATCACAGGACTCATGCCCATCTGATGTGAAACCCTACGCTCATCACCCGTTCCCAATTATCAAGATCACCCACTGCGGCCCAGGCCTTCTTTGGTAATTCAGAATAGAATTCCATCCTATTTGCCTGTATGTCACCCAGCTATCTTTCCGATATATTCAGCGATAACGTCCACCGCGCCTTCTTTGTCTTCTTCAATTATAATATCAGAAAACTCTGGGTTCAGTGGAGAAAGGACAATCCGGTTGTGACGCCAGCCCCCTGTTTCGTCGGGGACCTTTTTCGAGTTGTATTTCTTGACCGTATAAGCCCCGCCGGTCTCTGGATCTTCCGGCCCCCGGTATTGAACAAGGACAATTTTCCCGACACGCGAACCCACAGGCTTTTGCCTAAAGAGGAGATAGTCACCATCATGAATCTTAGGCTCCATGGACCTGCCGACGGCCCTCGCCACAAACATCCTTTCATCAAGGGTTCCAAAGCCATTCACCTCTACCCAGCCCTCGGGTTCAACGGGCTCACCATTACCAAAATACCCGGCAGCCGCCTTTAATGAATAAACAGACAGAAATCTCTTGAAGCGCTCCTCTTTTGGCGGAGCCCCGACCAAGGTGAGTCCAGGTCTCTCTTTTGTAGTATCCCCATAGAATCTACGTATTTCAATTGGTCCCGTTTCGGGCCTTTTCGGAGAGATGCTTTTCAATTGACTGAGGGTCTCGACCAGCTTCCTTGCTTCACGCTTCAAATGGTCCTGTGTTCCCCGAATCTCCCTTTCCGATTTCCCCTGGATTTTTAACCAGAAAGGGTCTGTTGGTTCTGGCTTCAGTCTGCCGGTATCTATAAGGTGAAAGAGAGGGGCGAATGGGAAACCTTTACTTTTTAGTCGCTGGACCGTTTCTTCGTCGAAGTCCGCCTCGGTGGGTATTTGGTCAAATAGTGTTGGCTCAAGTGAGATAGCTATGTCACACAGGGCGGTCTTAACCAGCAGCCTGCGACCCTGTTCCTCAAGGGTGAGCAGCCGCGACTGATACTCTGTTTGTCGTTTCTCATAGATTTCCTTCTCGGATTTCCTTACCAAGTCCTCAAATTGCTCTTTTGCATGAGATTCTGCTTTTTCACCGGGGCTGCCGTCCGGCGGCTCTGTGTCCAAGACGCTCTCCAACTCCCGGATGGTTTTTATTGGTACTGCCTCAGATTTGCCTAGAGCATAATAGGCGACCAGGGGTTCAGGTTGCCGGACAGAGAATCTTACTACTGGAACCCCAGGCTCAGTAGGACGAGTCAAAGGTTGTGCAAGTTCTAGCAGACGCTCCAACAATGGTTCCCCGTATGTCATAAGCCGCAGCGTCTCAGGGTATGTATCGAATAGGTCTCGGTCAAAAGTAAAGGAAAGCTCTCGGCCCTCCCATTTCAAACGCCATGTATTAGGGAATTGAATATCTTTTTCCCAGTAAGGTTTCAATGAAGAGGACAGAGTAAGGGCCTTCTCTAGGTCAACTAGTGTGAGAGGAGGGGAATCGCCGGGTGCCTTTCGTATTTCTCTTGAAAGGTAGTCATCGAGCTTGAGTCCCTTTGCAATTTGATCATCATATTCCTTGTTCAGATGCTGGATGGCTTCTTCTATCCTGGTTTTCCTCTGCTCCTTTCTCATCAATGCGAGCTCTTGAATGGTACGTTCAACACTGCTCAAGATGGGCTGTAGCTCTCCTACGACCCACTCAAACATATCAATTCGCCTGCTCAAGGCCTGATATACCTTTGCTTCCACGGTATCTTCATAGAAGTAATTGCGTACATGGACCACCTCGTGACCACCAATGCGATCAATTCGTCCTATGCGCTGCTCTGCCCTCATAGGATTCCAGGGCATGTCGTAATTGATCAGAACTCCGCATGTCTGTAAATTGAGTCCTTCGCTTGCAGCATCCGTGCAAACGAGGATCTTGATGTCCTTTGCTTCTTGAAATGCATTCTTTATCTCTTCTTTGGTTCGGATTACCCACTCATGCCCATTCCAAATCTCACCGCCCCTTCCTGAGTAACAGGCGACCTGTGAGCCATACACCTGCCGGAGCTGGTCTCTCAGGTAGTCCATCGTGTCCGTGTAATGGGTAAATATGACGATTGAGTCATGGGTTTTCAGGAACTCTTTCACATCAGCATGCAATTTTTCCCATTTAGAATCCCCCGTAAGCTTTCGAATGTCTCTCAAGAAATCCTCTACATATTCAATCTCCCCGCTGAAGAGTTTTTCTCCTCCCTCTATAGCCTCGCCGATATCTAGACTGAGCTCTTCTTGCTCTGTATCCTCTTCGGTCAGTCCTTGAGGCGCTTCAGGAATCGCTTGACCCTTTAGAAAAAATAGGCGTCGTTCAAGACTTTTCTCCACGGCATAGAATGAGCTCGTCAACCTGCGGCGGTAGACCGTCATTACAAAGCCGAGACCCTTTCGTTCGCTTTCATATTTCTGATAAAAGTCACTAAAATATTCTTCTATCCGTTCGTAAAGGGCATTTTCATCTTCTGCCATGGGAATCCATTCTGGTTTAGCCCTCCTGGTAGGGACTGTGTCTTCAAGAAGGCCTTTTTCCTTATAATGCCGGAGGAGTTTGCGGGTGCTCCTTTTAAGAAGCCGTTTGATGGGTGTATGCCTTTTGACCATATCAGTCAGGAAAACTCGCCCTTGTGAAGAGATCTGTTTGAGGATGATTTGTTTTTTGCTTGATTGAGAAAGACTTTTGATCTGCTCCCACTCGACAGGCCCCAACCTCTCCTGTGCCATTTGAGCAAAGAGCTCATCTAATTCTGTTCCGGTTGCCAGGGAATCTTCAAACATGTTCAGAACGAATTCCCAATCAACATTTTCAAAAGGCTTTCTTAGCTCCTCGAAGAATCTGAGAAAATGTTCCTCAGAGGCCTCCCACCGACCTCCCAGATCAAGGTTTTTCAGGAGGTCCCACACCTCAACCGGATGGACCTGCATTGGTGTGGCCGTCAACAGGATGAGGCCTCTTGTCCTCTGAGTCAATCCAGGGAGTTTCCCGGTTCCCTCAAGCAGTTCAAGGAGGCGATTAGGCCTGCGTCTTTCGTCCAGAAAGTCCTTGCGCCTGGCATGGTGCGCTTCGTCTATGATGACCAGATCCCATGGACCGGCGGAGAGGACTTCCTCCTGTCTCTCTCTCCTTTTGGCAAGCTGGGAAGATGCTATGAAGATTGGATGGGCTGCCCACGGATTGCCTTCGTTATGCTGTATTTCATTCCCAAAGTAATCCTTGAATACCTTCCCGGTATACACAGGGACGTTAAGCCCCATTTTTTCGTACAGTTCTTCCTGCCATTGCCTGGCAATGCTCTTTGGGGTCAGGATAAGACACCGTTTTACCTTCCCTGAAAGCACGAGCTGGCGCAAGGCCATTCCCGCTTCAATGGTCTTTCCAAGTCCCACCTCCGAGCAAAGCAAACAGCGCGTAGGAAACCTTGAGATGATATCTTCCACCGTGACCTGCTGATGCGGCCATAACCTTACAGTGGCGGTCTCGCTGGCCAAATATTTTCCGTTGGGGAGAAAGGGGGCATCCCGCAAGAACTGAAAAATGATTCGTTCTTTGAGGTCAACGGTCTCCCATGCCTGGGTGACCTCAATTCTTTCCAGGGGATCCCTGGTGGGGGCTTTTTTCGGCTTGAACTTTATGAGGTTTTCTTTGACTGCGTCAGGGATTGGGATTGCAATCCAGTCAGGCTCCCTTCCATCCCACAGGCGATTGAACCGGTAGGCGACCTGTTTCAAGTAAGGTGCGCTCTCATCCCAGGACCTATAAACCATAAACTGCTCATAATTCTTCTCCCAGGATTGCGCTGATTCATTCACGCTGCCCGAAAAGGCCAACTGATTTCCCTCTTTATCCGTGAAGAGTCCTTCTTTGGGATGATAATAGTCCCGGGACTCACCGGCTGAGAGAGGAATCCCATCCCTTTGGGGCAGGACGACCTTTATCTCAAGCGTGCCCTTGGCCACCATCCAGGCCAACACCTCAAGGCGTTTCTTTGCAAATTCGTCAGGGTTGTCCAGATAGGGGAGGAGCTTGTCTCTCAGGATCCTGCTCAAGTCATGCCCTTTTTGAATCGCGGCTACATCATTTTCGTCCAGGTTAGCACCGACAAGAAGGCGCATGGAGCCTTCGTTCTTAATGAGGTGAGCCACTCCCGAGGCTGCCACAGCCAGGGCTGTCGAAGAGAAAAAACCTGCACTCCTGTGGTAGCGTATACTTCTGGATAGGGCCGGGATGTAGAACCCATGTAACCGGTCATCAGAAGGGCCGTATGAAATTTCAAAGGGGTATTCTTTCAGGGAATGAGCAGACAAGACCAAATATCTCCTTGAAAGGCCGACTAAGACAATTCCTAATCCCCACCCAAATCCCTATCTTCCCCGGATTCACCGTATAGCTTCAATTGCTCCTGCACAATGGCTGGTTCTTCTTCTGCGGGGATTTCTATATCTTCAAAAAATGCCAGACATATGGCTTCAAGAGTCTCTGCTTCGGGCCTCTTGAAGCTATCTTTTTCCTTGGTTCTCGGCACAGCATTTATCATGGCCTGGAGGCCCGCCTTGAACCGGGTATCATTCAACAACCCAGAATTCTTCAGGAAGACCTGGCATGCCTTTGATCCATCCTCCTCATAGACGAGCATTGCGGTGTGAATGGCGTCAATCAACGAGGAAAAGCTATTGGCCTCAGGGTCAACCAAACCTTTTCTGCGCCTGTTCTTCGGAGCCTGCAAAGCCACAAAGTCCTGCTTCTTGGAGATTACTTTCTTTTGTCTGACGAGATCCTGTTCTATATCGAGTCCCATTGCCAGGGCCAGTTTTCTGGCCTCATCCGCCGGGAACTGCTCGGCCTTAAAGGCATCCCATGCCATGAGCACCCAATCAGTGAGCGGATCGAACTGAACAGACCGGCCCAGGAGCAGCCCCTGCTTTCGCAGGGCAATCACCTCTTCCCGCGCTATGGCCAGGGCCTGTTCCGGACGGAGATGCTTTGGTTCACCGGTCTTATCATCCACCTCGCTTGTGAGCACCGGCCATTTCTCAGATACAACGGAGAGCACCGGCCCAAAGGTGGAGAGATAAAGGTCCACACCGCTGATCCCTGCCTCGTGATACTGGGCAGCCTTCTCCCTGGCGACTCTTCGCACTCTTGACTTGATGTCATCCCACCAGACTTCTTGTCCAAAATCATGCCTTTTCCTGCAAACCAGCAATATGGTGGAGGCAGCGGCATTCTTCTTGGCCTGGTGCAAGCTGTGTTCACTCTCCGTATGTATCGGCCAGGAGGCCTCGATAGCAAAGCCCGCTCCAATCAGGGCAAGAGCCAACGTATCCCACGCTTCTACCTTTTTGTGCGTGAACATCACGGTCAGCACGCCATCTGGGTGGAGGACCCTGTACATCTCTTTGAAACAGGCCGCCATCTTGCGCTCGTAGTCTCTCTCGGCCAGCTCCCGTTTGTTCCCTCTGCCAACTCCTTCAAAACGGGCCACGTTAGCCACGGCCTCGTTGTCCTTGTCCGTGAGTTCATTCTTGAAAAGATCTGGATACACATTTCCGAGGGTGCGCTTCATCCAGACATAGAAAAAGTCGCTACACTCTGAATACATCACATTGTCGTAGTAGGGCGGATCGACACAGATGAGGTGTACGCTGCCGTCGTCCAGGGATGAAAGGTCTTGGGCATTGCCTTGCGTAGTTTCAAGGCTCTGTGGAGGATCTCCGCTGTCAGTCTTAAAAAGGGAGAGCTGGGTAGTCTTCAATAATTCCGCGATGCCCTTGTAGGAGTCGACAATTTGGGACAGAGCCCAGGGAAAACCATCTCCAGGCAAGGTCATCTCTGCATGACTCCACTTGAAGCTAAAGTCATGACGATCGAAGGTGCCAGCGATTACGCCTCTTGAACTGTGCCAGCGTACCATCCTCGAATTATAATCCGCACATTTGTCAATTGCAAACGCCAGGTAAGTCTGCACTGCGTCAGCCATTTCTTCCGGAAGCTCTTTCCTGGCTTCCTGTATGACTTCATGAAAGACCTCGAGGTATGTGCACAGGGA
>JAFDIC010000196.1 GCA_019308525.1 Deltaproteobacteria bacterium | reverse complement strand
TCAGCATGCCCGATGCAAGCCCCTGGCCGATGCGTTCCGAAGGCGAAGATGGCTTTGAAGGTTCCCCCAGGGCCTCGAGCGCCTTTATCGCCGTCTGTTCGGTTTCCACAGCATGGTCGAGCCTTCTGCCTGTAGCGAGGCAATCTCCCTTGTGGAGATAGTTTTTGCGTCTTATCTCCAGGGGCGCCATGCCAAGCTTCCCGGCCAGCTCGTCCATCTGAGATTCGTAGGCAAAACATACCTGAGGGCCTCCAAATCCCCTGTTGGCGCTCGTAAAGGTGTTGTTCGTCAGGACCGAGCAGGAATCCACCTTGACGTTGGGAACGTTGTACGGGCCTGTTGCCATCACCGTGGAGTAGAGCAGGACCCAGGGACTTAGATAAATATGACCACCCGCATCGGAGATCAACTCCACCTCCAGGGCCATGAGCTTTCCGTCCCTTTTTGCCCCTGTCTTGTACCTCATGACATAGGGGTGCCGCTTACTCGTTACGATGATGGATTCCTCCCTGGTGTAGGTCATCTTTACGGGCTTGCCGGTCTTCCATGTGAGCAGGGCAAGATAGGTCTCCACCGTGATGTCTTCCTTGCTGCCGAAGCCTCCCCCCACCATGGGAGCAATCACCCTGACCCTGTTATGGGGAAGGCCAAGCACGTCCGCTATCCCCCTGAAATGTTCTATGACCTGGGTACAGACCCTGATGTTGATAACGCCGCTCTCATCCGTCCATGCCACGCCCGACTCCGGCTCCAGGAATGCATGTTCCACGTGGGGGACCCTGTAAGTATTCTCGACTATTACATCTGACTCTGCAAAACCCTTTTCCACGTCGCCCTTTCTGACCTTGTAGCTACAGATCACGTTACTTTCCGATTCACCGACCTGGTATGCACCGGGTTTCATTGCCTCCACCGGGTCAAAGACGCCAGGCAGGGGCTCGTATTCTACATGGATGAGTTCCGCGGCCCTCTCTGCGATCTCCCGGGTCTCTGCCGCCACCAGGGCCACACCTTCCCCCTTGTACCTGACCTTCTTATCTGCCAGGACCCGGTAAAGGCCTTCAAAGCCGCCCACCTCGTGGGTCTGGCCGAACCGGGTCACGGTTTCATTGTTCGGCACGTCCTTGGCCGTCATGACCGCTCTCACTCCGGTGAGGTTCTCGGCCTCACGGGTGTCTATGGATACAATCCTTGCAGCAGGATGATCGGACCTCAAGACCTTGCCATAGAGCATCCCCGGCATACTGAAATCCTCTGCATACCTCGTGTTCCCCAGGGCCTTGTCCCATGCATCGTGCCTGGGCATAGATTTTCCTATAACTCGGTATTCCCCGTTACCAAAGGGGCCTTTCATTTTTTCAACCATGGCTTCTCTCCCAGTTTCAACCTTGACTTGCTGCTGAAACGGCCTCAATGGCCTCGACAATCTTGTTGTACCCGGTACACCTACAGAGGTTTCCCGATATAGCCTCCCTTATTTCCCGCCTCGTTGGATTGGAATTTTTCTCCAGGAGGGCCTTGGCTGAAAGGATCTGGCCCGGCGTGCAAAAACCGCACTGGATAGCCCCCTTCTCCACAAAGCTCCTCTGCAAGGGGTGGGGATCGTTTTCATTACCCAATCCCCGAACAGTCGTAACCTCTTTTCCCTTTACCTGGAGAGCCAGGGTCAGGCAGGAATTGACAGGGATTCCTTCCAGG
The DNA here is from genome assembly GCA_019308525.1 of Deltaproteobacteria bacterium. The sequence goes on along the minus strand of JAFDIC010000196.1, from coordinate 5,634 downwards.
AGCACGGTACAGGCCCCGCAATCCCCCTTGGCGCACCCGTTCTTCACATCCGTGATGCCCAGCCTTTCCCGCAAGACCTGAAGCAACGTCTCCTTGGGAGTAACCCGCGTCTCCAATCTCTCGCCGTTTACAAATATTTCCAGCTCATAGGTCTTCATGGCTCCCCCCTTCCAAGGACTTCTGGATGCACCGCCTGAACAGCACGGACGTGACCAGGGTCCTGTATTGCGCGGAGGCCCGGATGTCACTGATGGGACTGATCTCCTCCTTGATCAGTTCGGAACACTCATCCAGCAGTCTCTCGTCTATCCTCTTTCTCTCGAGCATCCTTTCCACTCCGTATGCCCTGATGGGCCTAGGGGCTACTGCACCCAGCGCCACGCGGGCCTTCGTGCACCTATCCCCGTCCACGTCCAGCATGGCGGCCATGCTCACGACCGATATGGCCATTGCATTTCTCAGGCCCAGTTTTATGTGGCTCCCCCTTGAGGGGTCCTTTGGCTTGGCAAGGGTGAAATGGGTGATAATCTCATCGGGCTCCAGCACCGTCTCCCTCGGTCCCAGGAAAAACTGATCAAGGGGGATCTCCCTCTCCCTGCTCCCGGCTTTTGTCGCATGAACTACTGCATCCAGTGCCAGCAATGGAGGAGCTGTATCAGCCGCAGGAGATGCGTCCGCAAGATTTCCCCCGACAGTAGCCCTGTTCCTGGTCAAGGGATTCCCGAGCTGCCTTGCCGCTGATGCGAGAATGGGACAGCAGTCCCCTATGATCTCTGAAGACCCGATCTCACTCATTGTTGCGAGCGCACCGATCCGGACTATCCCATCCTCTTCCCTGATCTCTTTCAGCCCTTCAACCTCGCACAGATTGATTATCACGTCCGGCGATACTAACTTCGCCCTCATATTGGGGATCAGGTTGGTCCCGCCTGCAACGAGCTTGGCCCGACCTTTCCATTCCCCCAACACCGTGAGGGCCTCATCCAGATTATGAGTCGTCATGTATTCCATTGCTCATGTGCCTCTCTTTCGCATTCTACGCTGTTCCCTCCTCGAATGGCGGACACAGGAACCGCAACCATAATGTCACTTCGGGGTTGATGCCTGCGCACAGCTCAGGATGGCCCTGACTATGCTGTTGTAACCCGTACAGCGGCAGATATTGCCCCTGATATGCTCCCTTATATCCCTTTCCGAAGGAGAAGGGTTTCTCTCCAACAGGGTCTTGCCCATTATGACCATCCCTGGGGTGCAGTATCCGCACTGAATGGCACTATGGTCCAAGAAGGCCTCCTGCAAGGGGTCCAGGATGCCGTCACTGCGGGCCACGCCTTCTATGGTGGTGATCTCACAGCCATCTACCGCAGCAGCCAAGGTAAGACAACTCAAGGTTTCCCTGCCGTCCACCAGCACGGTACATCCCCCGCACTGGCCTATACCGCAGCCATACTTAGTCCCGGTCAATCCCAGGTCCTCTCTCAGGACATTGATGAGGAGCCTGTTGGGCTCGACCCCGATCTCGTGTTTCTCGCCGTTGACCGTGATGTTGATGCTCTTCACTCTCATGATACCTGTCCTCCTGCCCGCTGCCATGCCTCCCAAAACACATCTCTGAACAAGACTGCACTCACCTCCCGCCTGTATTCCGCCGTGGACCTGATGTCGTCTATTGGTCTTATCTCTTCGGCGACCTTTTGTGCCGCCCCATGAAGGAGCCCTTCGCTTATATCTTCCCCCCTGAGGAGATCCTCCGCTCCCCGGGCCCTCATTGGTACCGGGGCCACTGATCCCAGGGCTATCCTGCACGAGGAGCATGCCTTTCCGTCCCGCGTTACGGAGACAGCGCAGGAAAGCTTTGAAATATCAGCCCCCACCCTGGCCATTTTCTTGAAAGCGCTGCCGCTATTTTCAGCAACGGGTTCCAGGATTATTTCCGCCAGTATCTCCCATTGCTCCAGTACGGTCCGGTTTACGCCCTTGAAGAAGTCCTCGACCGGGACCTCTCTCTCCTGGTTTTCGCTGACCAGTTTCACCCGCCCTCCGTACACGAGGATCGGAGGAGCGGTGTCTGCTGCGGCCGAGGCATTGCCGAGGTTGCCCCCGACAGTCCCCATGTTCCACACCTGGGGCTTCCCCAGAACGGAGATGGCCTCATAGAGGGCGATATACTTGGGTTGCCCGGAGCAGTATTCGCGGACATCAGCCAGTTTTGCCACGGCCCCGATACGCAGACCGCCACTTTCCTCTATATGACCAAGTTCCTTGATCTTTGATATATCGACCAAGTATCCGGGCAAAAGCTTTTCCTGCTTGATCTGGAGCAAGAGGTCCGTACCCCCTGCCAGGACCTTCGCTTCCCCCCCGTACTTCTTGAGCAGTTGCAATGCCTCCTTGATGCTCTTGGGCTCCAGGTGATCAAATTCATGGGCTATAATCTTCGTATTGACCATCATCGGCTCAACTCCTTTTTTCTTTCTCCTTCATGGCCCCCAGTACCTTCTCCGGCGTAATGGGGGCTTCTGTAAACCTGATACCGAGGGCGTTATAGATGGCATTGGCGACAGTACCGGCCGTCGCATTGTTCGCAGCCTCGCCGACACCTTTTGCGCCGAAGGGCCCCGATGGCTCGTAGGTCTCAGCAAAGAAGGTGGAAACCGCCTCCACGGCTGGAAGATCGACCGATGTCAATGCCTTGTAATCAACCAGGTATCCCCCGCAGGTCAATTCCCCTGTTTTTCTGTCGTAGTCGGTATCCTCGAGCAGGGCCAGGCCTATGCCTCTACAGAGCCCTCCTTCAAGCTGGCCTGTTGCCAGGTCAGGGTTCACGACCGTCCCGGCATCCACTGCGGCGACGGCCCGCAGGGGTTTGACTTCCCCTGTATAGGTATCCACTTCTACCTCTATGAAATTGGTCACGAAGCACGGCGGGCAGTTCACCTGCCTGTGGCTCTCCACTGCGATCGCCGTTCCCCATCCCTTGAGCTGGGCTGTCTTTGCCACCTCCCCTACGGTGATGGATTTACCCTTTGCGCCCTCCAGGAATATGATCCCCTGGCCCGCGCTTTCATCAGGGCGAATCTTCAATGCGTCAGGATTGACTTCTATGATACATGATGCAAATTCAAGTAATCGCCTCTTTGCGGCCCTCGCGGCCTTGAGCAGGGCGCTGCCTCCACAGTATACACCCCTGGTGGCATGGGTGCATACGTCATAGCCTGTCGTCCGGGTGTCAGAGGGGGATATCCCAACCATGTCCAAAGGGACACCCATCTCTTCAGCCACTATCTTTGCGCAGGCCTCAAGGGTGCCTCCGCCGTGGCACATCAGCCCTGTCAAAAAGTCAACGGACCCGTCTTCGTTCACCTTCACCATGGCCGTGGAGTAGTCTATGACCTCTCCCGGCATGGGCGCACCGGTGCCAGAGGTATGAAAGCTCCTCCCCACTCCTATTCCACGCCGATATCTTCCTGTTTTCTCTTCGGGTTTGCCGCGCTTCTCCCAGCCGATCATCTCCTTACCCTTGAGGAGCATCTCTTCAACCCCGCAACTCCGAATAACGGATCGTACCGTGGGTCCTTGTCCCCAGAATGTCTCTCCCAGGCCTACGTAGTTCTTGAGACGCACCTCGATGGGATCCATCTCAAGCCTCTCTGCAATCATGTCCATCATGGACTCCACTGCAAAGGAGACCTGTGGATTGCCGTACCCCTGCATGGCGCAGGCGGGCGCCTTGTTGGTATATACTGTTTTCCCCTCAAATCTCATGTGAGGCATGCGATAGAGGGATACAAACCAGCCCGACATGCACCCGAGAAGGGGATACGCCTGGATATTGTGTGCGCCTATGTCCACTATGACCTTCATCTCTCCCGCGGTTATTGTGCCGTCCCGTCTTACACCGTATTTGAGATTGATGCGGGATGGGTACTTGCAGTGGTCGTACATGTCCTCTTCCCTGGTCAAAACCAGCTTTACAGGTTTTCCCGCCTTGAGCGCAAGGGCCACACATATGGGGATACAGGTGTTCATCTGGATGCTGGAGCCGAAGGATCCCCCGATGGGCACCCTGTGTACGTTCACCTTGCTGAGGGAAATGTTGAAGATCCTGCCGAGTAGCTGGCGGGTGTTATGAATGGACTGGGCCGTGGGCCAGACCGTGATACCCCCGTCAGGCTCGGGCCTGCAAACCACTGACTTTGTCTCCATCTGGGCATGGTAGGCCCGGCCGGTGCGAAATGTCTCTTCTATTACCAGATCAGCCTCCTTGAACCCTTCTTCAACGTTCCCTTCGCTCACTTCCCTGGCGCAGGCGATATTGTTCTCTATGGGAAGAACGACGTCCCCCAGCATAACATCCTCGTAGAGTTGCGGGGCCCCCGGTTCCATCGCTTCCAGGGGATCAAAGACTGCCGGAAGTTCTTCGTATTCTATTCGAATCACCCTGAGTGCCTTTTCCGCCAGGGCCTCGGTCCTCGCAGCCACCGCGACGATCCCCTCTCCCACGTGCCTGATCTTGTCAGGGAGCACTGTCCTGTCCCTGTAAGTCTTCTCCGGGATGCTTACCTGTCGCTCGTTGTACCTTATCTTGGGGACCTCGAAAGGCGTTATGCATACGGCCCCCATCCTCTCTGCCTCACTGGTGTCAACGGAAAGGATCTTTGCATGGGGATAGGGGCTCCTCAGGATTCTGCCGTAAAGCATATTGGGCATGGAAACATCTGTTGAGTACACCTCCTTGCCCGTTACCTTGGATATCCCGTCCTTTCTGTGTGCGACCTTGCCGATCACGTGAAATTGTCTTTCCTCCATGTTTATCCCTCTGCTTCTATTGGACTTACCAGATGGGCGGACTGAACACGAACAACACCTCCGCCCTCCTCTTACCCTTGTTCACCCAGCTATGGGCCAGGGAGCCGTCAAAACTGAGCGTATCTCCCTCCTCCACGTGGATTTCCCTGCCATTGATTTTGAAATCCAGCTCGCCCTTCAAGACGAGAACAAACTCCTCTGTGCCAGGAGGGTGTTGCATCTTTTCCGCACTGTCCGATGTCCCCCCCGGCTCAATGAGGCTTATCAGGGGCTCCATCTTCTTCGTGGTCACCCTCCTCACTAGCAACTGGCTCGATACCTTTCCATCTGGGTATTTTATTGTCCTCCTGTCCGGCCCCGGCAGATGCCAGTCACTCTCCGATTCCGAGGCCAAGTCATTGAAAAGGTCAATAACGCTCACGTCCAGTGCGGATGCCAGCCTCCCTACCATGGAAAGGGATGGAACGGTCAGGCCCTTTTCTATCTGGGAGATGTATGAGTGGCTGCACCCGACCCTTTCCGCCAGGTGCCTGAGGGTCAGCCCCCTCTGTCTTCTATACTCCTTGATTTTCTTCTGAATCTTCTCTTCCATACATCAAGTTTCCGAGGCGAGGTAAGCCTTTTTGATTATGTCGGTGCTTGCGAGCTCTTGAGCGCTACCCCTTGCCAGGATCCTGCCCTTTTGAAGGACATAACCATAATCAGCAATGGACAGGGCCTTCATGGCATTTTGTTCGATCAGGAGCATGGTGATCTTCCCTTCCCTATTGATTTGACTTATGGCGCAAAAATATTCGTTCACCAGCTTGGGCGCGAGCCCCAGGG
>JAFDIC010000195.1 GCA_019308525.1 Deltaproteobacteria bacterium | reverse complement strand
GTTGACCATGTAGGCACCGCCTTCAAGCTTGTTGAGGATATTCTTGACGTAGTGGGACATCTCGCTCACCAGCCTATCCAGGCTGGGGTATTTTTCAGTGTTCATGCGCCCTCTCCTGTCCGCCGCTGCGTCACTCATTGGGTGACCAAACCATCAACAACCCCCTCGCACTCTACACTTATTTTCTATCCGACTACCTTATATGTCAAAGAAAATATGGGGGGTTGAGACAAGGCAATCACGCCCTTTGACCGTGCCCAGGGGCATCAGCCTGTCCCATGGAAATTGGGCTGTTTTCCAGGAAGCCATTCTTGTCTTGCACAAAAGCCCGGTTCCATGACTTGCTGAAAAAGCAACAAGGGATGTTGGGAAATAGGAATGTGTATCCAGCCGGAAACAAACTGCCCAGAGGCCACATCTCGCCGGAATTCTATTACGCCTTACGCCGCACATTGACCCCTTCGTTTCGCGGGACTTACCCCTTGACATTTTTTCTTGACCTGGCCACTTTAATTGACTATTTTCAAAAGGGGGTGGTGACATGAAAACAATGGCCATAAGCAAATTTAAGGCAAATGCCCTGAAGGTGCTGAACGAGATTGCAAAATCCCAGGAAACCGTCATCATAACAAAGAGGGGCAAACCCATTGCTCAAATTGTTCCCTATCGCAAGCCAGTAGTGAAACCCACGCCAGGAAAACTATCGGATGCCTTTGTCTTCGAAAAGGACATCATCACTCCGCTTGGCGAAGGACTGTGGGAAGCATGTCAGTGAAATACTTGCTTGATACCCATACCTGGGTTTGGTGGAACATGCGCCCTCAAAACTTATCCCTTAAAGTTAGGAACTTGATCGCAAATGCGGATGGATACGACGAGATTCTCTTGTCAGCAATTTCTCCATGGGAATTCTGCAAGCTTCTGGAAAAGGGAAGGATCGGTATTTCTTACAACCCTGAGGAGTGGATGAATGAAGCGCTGCAAATGCCAAAGCTCAGATTTGTATATCTTACACCTTCAATAGCTTACCGCTCGACAATACTTCCACAGCCCTTCCATGACGATCCGGCGGATCAGATCATTGTGGCAACGGCCCGAGAAGAGAACGCGACGATTCTTACAAAAGACAAGAGAATCCTGAACTATCCCCATGTTCAAAGTCTCTGGTAACCTCTGATACACCTGGAACATTCCATCACTTCTAAGCGTGCGGGGAAGGCCTGAATTCTGTACCACATTGCCGGCCCTAGAGCCGGGGTATGGCGAAGTTTATGATATTGGTCACAATGGACTGGTTGTAAAGTCCTATGACAAGAATGGCCGCGGCTATTGCGAGGGCGGGCAGCAGCATGCTGAGGGGGGCCTCCCTTACGGATACCCCATCTCCGCTCCCATTGGCATGACCATGCCCAGGCTCACCGAAGGCATACCCTATTTCTATGACCCTGAAGAAGAGGATGACGTTGACAAGGCTCGACCCGATCAGGGCCACCACAAAGACCCAGTGCCTCGCCTCTATGGCGCCCAAGACCAGGTACCACTTGCTGAAGAATCCGCAGGTGGGCGGGACGCCGATGATGGATAGGGCCGCCACGACAAAGGCAGCCATGGTAAGGGGCATCTTCCTGAACAGGCCCTCAAAATCTCTGAGATCGTGCTTGTGCCTGCGATACATAACTATCCCCGCTACGGTGAAAAGGCCCGCTGTCATGACCGCATCGTTGAGGATGTGCAAGACCGCCCCCTTCATTGCCGTGGCATTTGCCAGGCCCATGCCGCCGACGATGTAACCCACTTCAGCCACCACCACGTAACAGAGCATCCTCTTGAAATCCGTCTGGGCCAGGGCCATGATGGCGCCGGCAAAGATCGCCGCCACCCCTGCCCAGGAAAGGATGAAGGGTAAGGGCAATGCAAAGGACCACTTTGCCCCGAACACGCTAAAAAGCACCCTGATCATCACGTACATGGATATCTTGGTCATGAGGGGGGCTATCAGGGCGCTGGAGGTGGATGGGGCCTTGGTGTAAGCGTCCGGTAGCCACAGGTGCAAGGGAAACAGTGCCATCTTGATGGCAAGGCCGACCATGATAAAGGCCATGGCCGTGGTAACCACGGTCGAACCCTGGAGGCCCTGGACGAGTTGGTGCACGTCAGCCATGTTCAAGGATCCTGTAGAAACATAGAGATAGCCGATACCCAGGAGGTAAAAACAGGCGCCGATGGTGCCCATGACGATGTACCTAAAACAGGCATAGGGCGCTCCATCCTCCCCTACGGCGATGAGGGCGTATCCAGCAAGGGAGGCTATCTCAAGGAAGACATAGAGGTTGAAGAGGTCCCCCGTGATGACAATGCCCAGGAAGCCCGTAACCTGGAGCAGGTAAATGGTATAGAAATAGGTTTCCCTGCCAGGAAGCTCTTTCTTGACACTCTTGTAAGAGTAAATGGCTATTCCAAGGCTGATCCCGGAGACCAGCAGAAGCATCATGGCATTCAGGTGGTCGATGACATATTCGATTCCTATCGGCGCAACCCAGCCACCAAGAGAATAGTGTATCGGTCCCTTGTCCATGACCGCGATGATCGTGTCAATGGATACAATGGTGCTGAAGCAAAGTGCAAGCACAGCCCAGGGGTAACAGAGGCCCTTCCGCAACAGCCCCAGGACAGGGGTCAAGAGCGCGGCGATCAGAGGGGCAACGACAATCAAAACGGGATGGTCAAGATACATTCTCTATCGCCCCTTTTTCATGCTCAGGAGTATCTCATCCTCTTCGAGGGTGTGATACCTCCTGTATATTAGGATGGCCACGGCAACCGCTACTCCCAGCGTGGCCACCATGACGACTATTGCCGTAAGCATTAACACGTGGGGCAAGGGGTTTGCATACTGCATTACATCCACGGCACGGGCCCCGTGTCCTTCAGTTCCGTGCTCCAGGATCGGCACCGTGACCTCACCCCTCTTGACCGATGTCGAAATATAGAACAGGATTATGGCGGACTGGAAAATGTTCATGCCGATAATCTTCTTGACCAGGTTCTTCTTTGCCATCATGGCATAGAACCCTACCATCATCAGGGCGATGAACATCCAGTAGTTATAGTGACCCGCGATAATGTCACTCATCGCTCTTCTCCCCCCGCCTCCGCCTCCTCGCGAGAAGCAGGAGACACGCGATTCCCGCAGTGAAAATCACCGTGGTCTCCCCCAGGGTGTCGTAACCCCTGTAGTCCGCCAGCACCGTGGTCACCACGTTGGGGGTGTGTGCGTCCTCCAGGCTGTGCTCCAGATAGTAGGGCGATACGTGGGTGTTTGCCGGTGAATATGGGTCTCCCCATTTCGGCATATCCATAGTCCCGTAAATGAGGGCCGCACCAACAACTATGGCCCCTATCAGGCTGAGGGTCTTCAATCCTTTGACCTCCTCTCCGTTTTGTACACGGCTCCTATCAAGAGTACCGTGCCTATGCTTGCACTCACGGAGGCCTCGGTGAAAGCCACATCCACCGCCGCCATCTGGGTCCATAGGAGGCACATGAAAAAACTGTATGCCCCAAGGATCATTACCGCACTGAGGAGATCTTTTATGGTGATGGCGGCGATGGCACATATGAAGACGAAGATGATCAGTATGATATCGAACGGCAGTATCATTCCTCCACCACCTCCTCCTCTGCGGTCAGGGGCATATATCTGCACCCGAAGGCTGCCCGCGAAATCGCGTGTGTGGCCGTTGGCTGGGCCAGGAACATGAAGACCGCGATAAAAATGATCTTGACACTGGTCAGGTCAAGGCCGTTGTGAATGGCCAGGCCTATGAGGCAGTAAAGCACTGCCAGGGTGTCGCCCTTACCCGTTGCATGGAGCCTGGTATAGAAATCAGGCAGCCGCAGGAGGCCGATCGTCGCCGTGGTGAAGAAGAAGAATCCTCCCAGAATAAAAATACCTGCCACTACATCTACAATTGACATTCCACCTCTCCTGTACTCTTTATGTATCTTGCAAGGACCAGGGTCCCCAGGAAATTCAGCAGGGCGTAGACCATGCTAATGTCCACGAACATCTCCACCCTGCCATAGATCTCCCCCATGAAAAGCAAGAGGATCAGGGTCTTTGTCCCCACGGCACTGATCGCCGCGGTCCTGTTAAGCACGTTAGGGCCGAATGTCACCCGGTAAAGGCAGAGCAGAACAAGGACGCACATGCCCATTCCGACGACAAGCAGAAACTTATCCATTTGCTCCTCCTGTGCCTTCCGTTTCTTCTTCGCTGGTGAATATGGTAAACACTATGATGCACATGACGGCCATCACGGCTATGGCAACCCCTATCTCCACGCCCAGGATGCCCAACGACCTGGCCCTGGGGGGCAGTACGCCCAGGATCTTGCTCAAGAATCCGTAATCAAGGTACTTTCCTCCCAGGATCAGGCACACTAGCCCTATACCCGCGTAGATAAACACTCCCAGGCTGCTCAATATGGTTGCAAGCTTGTCCGACATCCTCTCCTTGGTCTTTTCAAAGCCGAAGGATATGGTGAGGAGCACAAAGCTTGCGGCCAATATGACCCCGCCCTGGAACCCGCCCCCTGGACTGTAATGCCCGTGCATGACCACGTAGAGGGCATAAAGGACGATGAAGGGTGTCAGTACCCTTGATACCGTCTTGACGATGATGTCCCGAGTCTCACCTATCATGTCACCAACTCCTGCTTTTTCCCCTGCTTGTCAATCTCAAAAAATGGATGAACGACCTCACCGCAAGCAGCGGGGTGTCAAAAATTCAGAAGCCAGAATAGAACAACCATACAAGTGGCTTCATATTGGTCCTGTACTTCTGGATTCTGGCTCCTGGATACCTTAAAGTCCATGACACATCCAGGGGCATTACACATGACCATACGCAGCAAGCTGCTGGTAATCAAGCCCAGAGAGAGATCAAACCCTCAGGGCCGAATAGATATTTGCTGCATCCAGCACATCCTGCACATACAGGTGATCCGCCTCCATGAATATGTGCGCCACCCTATCCTCCATCTCTCCGGCCTTGAGTTCATCCGCCACCTTTTTGCTGATTGCATGGACAAAGAACTCTCCATCCTGGATATCCATCGTGATGGTGCCGGGCGTGAGGGTGATGGAGTTTGCCAGGGTTACGCATGAGATATCAGTCTCCAGCTTTGTCTTGAACCTGAGGACCTGCGGCGCAATCGGCATTTCCCTGCGCAGCACCAGGGAAGCGACATGGATGTTGGACATCAGGATCTGGTACATCAGCCACGGGATATACCTTATGAACCTCCAGGCCACTGTCCTTATGTCACCCACCCTGACATTGGCGAAAAGTAGATCATGGTACAGGTATGCCACCACAATACAGCATATGGCACCCAGGATAAGATGAAAGGCATCAAATATCCCTGACAGGAGGATCCAGAAGGCATAAAGGATAAAGGTGGTGCCTGCAAAGTTTTGAAAGGCGGTCTTTCTCTTCTGAGCGCCCGTGAAGATTTCCTGGATTCGCTTGGCCTCGTGGATCTTCGTCTCTTCAGCAGTCAACTCTACCGCAGTATCGATGATTCCCTCGGCATGCTTTCTTGCATCCTCCAGGATCCTGAATGCGTTTTCCGTTGCTTCGACCAACAGGGTTACTTCCATCTAAGTACCTTCCTCCTTTTTTCCGGCGATCCCAAAAAAGACGAATACCCTGTATTCGATTCACAATAAAGTTTCTCTAGGGGATGACAAGAACCGGCACGTCAGTCCTTCCCGCCACTTCATAGGTACATCCCCTGTGAGTCAGCCTTCTCAGGCCCGAAGCACTTGTGGCTCCCATCACGATGCTGTTCGCATTATAATCCCTGGAAGCAAGCATGATCTCTTCAGGGGGCTTGCCCGCATATATGTGTGCCTCGGCATCAATACCCCTGTCCAGGAACTCACCCCTTGTGTCTTCCAGCAGCTTCTTGAGCTGAATCATGTCCCTGATGGAGAGCTTCCTGTTGATAACCGTCACGATCTCAAGTTCATGGATGAGCCCCCTGCATTCCAGGAGAAACTTTAGCGCCCTCTCGGCTACGGGTTCCCATTTCGTTGCAAACAATACCTTTGAAAAGATATGCTTTCCCGCTGATCTCCCTGGTTCCTCCTGGGCGGGCATCAGAATCAGGGGCAAATTGGATGATTTGATGAGTTTCTTGCCCAAGGAGCTCCTCATACCTCCCTCGGATCGTCTTCTCAGGTATGCTGCTATCATGGATACCTTTTCTTGCCTGGCCGTAGAAACTATCCGATCAGCCCCCAAATTCTCCCCACTTATCTCTCGGAGGGCGATTCCTTCATCCCCCAACGCCCTTTCCAGGCCTTCTGCCTTCTTGGGGGACAGGCATACCACCTCTTCGAGGCCGAGCTTGCGCAAGACCAGTAGTTGCTTGAGCCCATTCAAACCACGGGACTCCGATTCCAAGATATAGAGCAATTTCTTTATGTGCATAGGCGCTTACCAGGAAGGAAGGGGGCTCTCCCCCACTTCATCCAATCAACTCCTTCACTGTCTTTACCAGCAATTCAGGCTTCACCGGTTTCTCCATGTAAGCTTCAGGCTCAGGTATACCCCCACCGGGAAGTTCCACGGGCGTTCCGTGGGTCCGCATGAACGTCCTCTTGGCAATGCCCGAACAGATCATGACCGGTATATTGATCAGGGAATCAGTGGTCTTTAACTCCCTGTACAACTTTATCCCGCTTTTTTCAGGCATCAAGACATCCAGGATGATCATGTCCGGAGGATCGGACTTGATTATGTTCATGGCCTCCTCCCCGTTGGTCGCAAGGACAGGAGTATAGCCGTGCTCTTCAAGCAACGTGGAGATAATCTCCCTTATCTGGTATTCATCATCTACTATGAGAACTTTCTTGCCCATTTAGCATCTCTCCCCTGGATGCCCTTTCGCCCCCTCGGGCCCGGTCTTTCATCACCCACTAGATCGCTACTGCGAAAAGGACATAGAGAAAAAACAGTCCTATGATACTCAAGAAAACCGGCACCCCCATGGGGATCAGGTTGTTCCTTTCAGGTAGAGCCTCCCCCTCAGAGCCACCGCCTTGTTCACCAGCTCGCCCAAAGGCCCTCGAATAGGCCATTATCAACGAGCTAAGAGGCTCCCTGCTCCAATTTGCCAGCCTTCCCGTCAGATCCCTGACCAAGATCTGGTCGCAGGCCCTGTTTATCCCGTTGAGCCCCCTGTCCATGGCCCGGTAAAAAAGCCTCGCGCCCTTCCTGTAAAACCAGTCCACGTCCAGGTTGATAGCCCGCATCTCCGCCGGGTAGTAACCG
>JAFDIC010000194.1:7391-12709 GCA_019308525.1 Deltaproteobacteria bacterium | reverse complement strand
TGAGAGCCAGCCGGGCATTCTGTTCCACGAGGAGAATGCTTGTGCCTCTCTCATTGATCTCTTCAATGATTCTACCTATCTCCTGGACCATCACCGGTGCGAGCCCTAAAGAGGGTTCATCCATCAGAAGCAGATCAGGCCTACCCATCAGTGCCCGGGCGATAACCAGCATCTGTTGTTCTCCACCGCTCAATGTCCTGGCCTGCTGTCTCCTCCTTTCTCTCAGCACCGGAAAGTGGTCAAAGAGCTGATCAAGGCTTCTTTCTATGTCGCTCCTGTCCTTTCTCAGAAAGGCCCCCAGCCTGAGGTTTTCCAGAACGGTCATGTAAGGAAAGGCGTTCCTTCCTTCCGGCACATGGCCTATCCCTAGTTTGACGATCTCTTGAGGCCTTAAGCGATCAATCCTGCTGTTTCTGAAATGGATCTCTCCCCCGGCGAGTTTCACCAGCCCGGATATTGCCCTCAGTGTGGTGCTCTTACCTGCGCCGTTGCTTCCCACGAGGGATATGATTTCTCTTTCCCCCAGGTCAAGCGAGATTCCCTTTAGGGCTTCAACTCCACCATAATACACCCTCAGGTCTTTCACTCTAAGCATCATTCTCTTCAGTTCCCAGGTATGCTTGGATCACTGAGGGATTTTGACTTATCTCGCCCGGTGGACCTTCGGCAATCTTTTCCCCGTAATTGAGCACGATGATATGATCGCAGAGTCTCATCACTGCCCTCATATTGTGCTCCACTATGATACTCGTTATGTTTTTCTCGTCTCTAAGGGTCTTGATCATGGAGATCATAGCATCCACTTCCTCTGCATTCATTCCGGTCAAGGGTTCATCGAGAAGCAGAAGATCCGGCTTGACAGCCATGGCTACGCCTAGGCACAAAACGCGTTGACTTCCATGAGGCAGGTTGACTGCATGTTGATCCTTTTGATCCGCCAGCCCGATGAACTCAAGAATTCTCAAGGCCTCTTCATACAGGACCTTTTCGCGGTTTTGCGTGTAGGAGGTATTGAGGAAGGCGCCCAAGAAACCGATCTTGGAATGTCGGTAAAGACCGACCCTGACATTCGTTATGACCGATTCATTTTCGAAAAGAGTGTTTGACTGAAAGACCCGGGCAATCCCTCTCCTCGCCATCATATGTGGTGGAACATTCGTCACGTCTTCTCCCTTGAAATAGATCCTGCCCCCTGTAGGCGATATGGAACCGGCTATCATGTTAAGAACCGTGCTCTTACCAGCGCCGTTCGGACCGATTATTCCGGTCACCTGTCCCTCGAAGACGCTGAATTCCAGGTCAACGACAGCGCCTAAACCCCCAAAGTATTTGGTGAGCCCCTCGGTCTTGAGCATTTGTGACTCTTTTGGATTCACACCCTGCCTCACCCAAGTGATGATCCCGCACTTTCGATTCAAGCTGTTGCCTTTTCCCTTCCCGTCCACCTAGAGAGAGGGCCCGTGAGGCCGATGATTCCACCGCGCATAAAGAAGATGATCAATATGACCATACCCCCAAAAAATATGGGCCGGTACTCCTGCATCGGCCTTATCACCTCCGGCAGCACTGTCAAAACAAAAGCACCGATGATAGGCCCCGCAAATCTTTTTTCACCGCCGATCACCATGTAAATGAGTATGTAAATGGAACTAAACATCCCAAATTTCCCGCTTGCATCAGCCGCAAGTAGATGCATAAAGTGTGCGTACAGGGATCCGGCAATACCAATAAAAAAGCATCCTGATGCAAAGGCAAAGATCTTGTACCCCAGCACGTCTATTCCTACTGAAGCAACCAGTTCATCCCTTTCCTTTATGATCCTCCATACCAGACCCAGCTGGGACTTTTGCAAACGAAACATAACCAGGAGAGAGAAAAAGGCGACAATCAGGATGAGTTAATAGTAAGATTCCTTGCTTTGAAAAGTTACTACGGGTATACCGGGGATCTTGATTTGTCCGGGAGGAGGGATATGGGACAGGCCTACCGGTCCGCCGGTCAGGCTTCTATAATACCATGCGGTCAATCTGATTATTTCGCCGGAAAGCAGGGTAAGGATACTGAAATAGATGCCCTTTGCCCTCATAAAGACATTCCCAAGAACTACCGCGAAAAGGGCGCACACCACACCGCCCAGCAGCATGGCCAACCAAACAGTAATTCCCAGTCTCATGGCCAGGACGGCCGAGCTATAAGCGCCCAGGGCCATGATGCCTGCCGTGCCCAGCAGCAATTCACCCGCACACCAGATGGTGTGCACACTGACCGTCAACATGATATTGATTCCCGCTACGGACAGCACGTGAAGCCAGTAATCACTCTTCAGGAAAAGCGGTACCAAGAACAACAGGATGATAAGGACTGCCAGGTAGATGGAGTTTTTGCGTTTTGTGTCAAAATTCATGACCGAACAATCCTAAAGGCCGTATCACCAGTATCACGACGACCAGGAGCAGAGGAGCTATCGAGGCTGCTATGGGCCCCATCACGACGAGGACTACTCCATCCACAAGACCCAGGATAATTCCTCCTGCGATCACACCCAGAAGGCTGCCCATACCACCCAGGACGATGATTACAATCCCCTTCAGAAGGGCCGTACTGCCCATAAAGGTATTCAGGACCAGTGTGGCCCCCATCAAAGCACCCCCCACTGCGGCCAATCCGCTTCCAATGGCCATTGCAATGGCAGACATGGTATCAGGATTTATACCTTGCAGGACACAGGCTTCCCGGTTTTGAGGCGCGGCAGTCAATGCCAGCCCATACCGGGATTTCTTGAGAAAGACAAACAGCATAAGGGTGAGGGCAACGCTGATTCCAACAGCAATGAGCCTGTCTTGACCAACCATCATCCCGAAGAGCTCCAGGCTCTCAGGCGCAAAGCTTGGGATAGCCTTTGGATTGATCCCAAAACCCACTGTTACAATAGATTGAAGCATTATCATCAGGCCAAGAGCAACAATCATGCTGGGCAAGAATTCGGCACGGAGTGGACGAAAGAAAAACCTCTCAAGCACAAGGCCTAGGAGCGCCATTGACAAAACGCTGATCAGGATGGACAGGTAGAAATTGAACCCCATGACAACACAAAAATAATAGGCGACATAAGCGCCGAGCATGTACACCTCGCCGTGGGCAAATTGAAGGATATTCGTTATGCTCAGGATAAGACTCATGCCCAAAGCCATCAGGATATATATCCAGCCGAGGACCAATCCGTTGACGATACTCTGAAGCAAGACTATGCTTGATACCTCAAACATACTCCTCTGTCCTACCGAATGCTTCCCCTTTTGCTGTTTCTGATGATGCGGGTGACATCTTTTTTTGTCCACGAAAGGTGATATCGAAATGCAGCCTCAATTTCCTGCACATCCTTGTTGCGGATAGCAGTAGCGATCCTCTTGTGTCCCTCATTGGATCTTCTCGCTACCTCGGCGATACACAGGCCCTGCATCCTGAACTTGAGCATATGATCCCGCAGCCGCTGGTTGATTTCGTCAATCCTTTCGCTTCCGCTGATCTTGCAGATAGCGTCATGGAATTCCGTATCAAGTTCAACCACTCTCTCCGCCTCTTTCTCCTCTATGAACTTATTCGTAAGATCAATCATCTCGTCCAAGCGTTTCAGCTCTCCCGGGGTTATCTTGCTGGCCGCCCACTTTGCCGCCAGTGCTTCGGTAACCATCCTTATGTCGCAAATCTCTTTTACTTCCTGTTCACTGAAGCTTCTCACCTGGTAACCCGCCTTTGGGAGAGGAGATATCAGTTTTTCCATTTCAAGCCTGTTAAGGGCCTCGCGCACCGGGGTTCGGCTGATCTGGAGTTCCTCGGCAAGCTTTGCCTCCACCAGCCTTTCCCCACTCGGGATTTTCCCTATCAGGATCATGCGGCGGAGGTATTCGTAGACCTCTTCGCGGATAGTAGGTCGTGGCTGTATCTTAAACCCGTTCGCCAGGTCCAATTTCGCAAGCCTCCCCTTATGAATACTGTATTCGTAATTCAGTATACAAACCAGAAATCCAGTGTCAACCCAAAATCCGCGATTAGAGGCATCTTTTCCTTGAAGCGCAGGACAGGAGGGGAAGGGTGTTCAGGCACCGGCAGGAGAGTTTCTCTCCTTGTATTATTTTACTATATCATATAGATATAAGGGGATTTGGCAGACAAGTCTTTCTGGCGGCACATCGAGTATGGTATGAATCGCACCTATTGGTTATACAGGTTATTGGCCTCCGGGGTGTTCCTGGCCGGATTTTCTCCTTTCCTGGTATATATCTGGCTGTCTGGACGCTATCAACAGGGATTGAAGGAGCGGGTGGGTATCATCCCCCGAGCGGTTTGTCAAGATACAGAGGGCACTCCGCGAATCTGGATACATGCGGTTTCCCTGGGCGAGGTGAGGGCGGCGATTCCTGTCACCGATGCCCTGAAAGAGATTCTCCCGGATTGCTCTATCCTGTTGTCCACTACGACCGAGCATGGCCGTTCCCTCGCCGCCAAAAGCCTGAAAGATATCCCCGTATTCTATTCCCCTATTGACGTGGGTTTCTCGGTAAGAAAGGCCCTTTCCCGGGCGAGGCCGGACGTCATGGTGTTTATGGAGACAGAGCTGTGGCCCCGATGGATCTGGGAGCTAAACTCCAGGGGCATCAAAACCGCCCTGATCAACGGGCGTATTTCCCCAAGATCCATCAACACATACCTGAAGTTCAGGCCCCTGTTCCGGGACGTCCTGGGGAAGATAGATGTCTTCAGCATGATCTCCGATCAAGATGCAAACCGAATAGTAAGACTGGGAGCGGATCCAAGGAAGGTCCTTGTGAACGGGAATTCAAAATACGAATTGCTGATTGATATGGCTCACCCGGAAATAGAGGAGGAGATGCGGACTCTGTTGAACTTGCGAGGGTCTCAGAAGGTCTTCATCGCAGGAAGCATCCGGAAGGGAGAAGAGAGGTTTATCCTGGAAGTGTACGAAGCACTATTCAAGAAGTTTCCGAACATGGTACTGGCCATAGCCCCAAGACATATCAAGAGAACACGGCTTATTGAGGAGGCCTTGAAGTCCAAGGGAATAAAATATCAACTAAGGACGGACCTTGAGAAGCCCGGAACCAAGAGAATCGAACCCGTGGTGATAATCAACAATTTCGGGGAACTGTTCAAGCTTTACAGTGTGGGGGATATCATTTTCTGTGGTGGCAGCCTCATCCCGGCCGGGGGGCAAAACCCCTTGGAAGCGGCGGTATGGGGCAAAGTCGTGTTCTATGGCCCTTCAATGGAAGACTTTTTGGACGCTAAGGCCATGCTCG
>JAFDIC010000194.1:0-7355 GCA_019308525.1 Deltaproteobacteria bacterium | reverse complement strand
AGAAGGCCTTGTGGCTGCTGGACCATCCTGAAATCAACGCGAGAAGGGGATCTCTGGCCAGGGAAGCTATCACTCGCAACCAGGGCGCGGCACGACGTCATGCGGGAATCGTGGCTGGTTTGCTGAGAGATCATGGCATCGAGGTATAATCCCAAAATGGAAGAGGTCGAACCTATGTTGAAGGATCTCAAGTCAAGCCGGGAGAAATTCCGTGTGCTTTTTGAACCCAAGACCCTTGCGGTGGTGGGAATATCCTTGACGAACGACCGCCATCCTGCCAACGTCATCTTCGCCAAGAACCATCTCCGGTATCCAGTAAAGGTCTTTGGAGTAAATGACAAGGGAGGGCGGTATCAGGGAGAGGAGGTATACAGGAGCATATTGGATATTCCTGAAAAGGTTGACCTTGCAGTCATAGCAGTGAGGGCTGAATATGTCCCGGGGGTCCTCAGGGAGTCTATCGAGGCTGGAGCTGGAGGAGCAGTGATAATATCCGGGGGTTTCGCCGAAGTTGGACGGCGTGACCTTCAAGATCACATTACCCAAATGGCGAAGGAAGCCGGGTTCCCCTGTATCGGCCCCAACTGCATAGGAATCTTTTCTCCATCTCACCTGGACACTTTTTTCATCCCCAGCGAGCGCATGGTCCTGCCCATGCCCGGGAATGTCGCCGTCGTGAGTCAAAGCGGAGGAATACTGGCTGACCAGATGGTCAAGTTTGCTGGGGAGGGCGTTGGTCTTTCCAGGGCGATCAGTATTGGCAACAAGGCCTTGATCAGTGAGCTTGATCTCCTGGAAATCCTGATAAGGGATTCCCGGACCAAGGTGATAGCCTTTTACATAGAAGGGTTCGGCAGGAACGAGGGACGAAGATTTGTCCTGGCCGCCAAGGCAAGCCCGAAGCCCATCATCGTCCTTAAGGCAGGGAAGAGTCCCGGTGGAGTGGGGGCTGTGGCAAGCCATACGGCCTCTATGGCCGGGGACTACAAGACCTTTTCCCAGGCCCTTTCTCAGTTCGGTGTTGTTGAGGCAAGGAACGAATTGGAGTTGGTTTCCTTTTGCGAGTCTCTGAGTTGCTATGACAGGTCCATTCAAGGGAATATGGGAATTATTACAGGCAGCGGCGGCCATGGAGCCCTTGCCGTTGATGTTTGCACTGATCACGGTCTCCTTGTGCCCCAGCTTTCCGAAGTGGTCCAGGAGGAAATACGCAAGAGGCTTTCATCCAGCGTACGGGCGATTACATCCCTGAAAAACCCTGTTGACCTGACAGGCAGTGCCCGAGATGACGATTTCGTTGCCGCTGTTGATGCACTTGTCAAGAACCCGGAAATTGATTGTGTCATTCTCCTGCTCCTACCCTATCTTCCCGGGATAAGCTCCGACCTCGGGGCCAGGCTGAGCCAGTTATATCTCCAGTGGAGGAAGCCGTTGATAGCCTATGTCCCGCACGTGGAAAAATACAGGATGCTCGTGGAAGGGTTCGAGCTGAACGGTGTGCCCGTGTCCCACTCCATTGAAGGAGCCGTACTCATGGCAGAAGGGATGAGGAGATGCAGGCAGTGCCGGTAAGAGAAATCACTGATAACTGATAACCAAATAACCCTCGACAGGGGATTGGCTCGATCAGGGTGCAGGAGAAGAAACACTGAGACTCACACCTAGGAGTATTGTCCTATGAATGGATGGAGTTTCTTCAATCAAGTGGGTACTGAACTGGAAAAGTTGTTGACGGGAACCGAATCATGGCGCTTTGGGGTGTCTCTGACATTACTGGTCGCCGGATTCATCCTGGTGGAGATATTGTGGAGGCGATTCAACAGGTACGCTCGAAAGAGGTTCGAAAAAAAGGGCGTGGACCCAAGGCTGGTGAACCTGGTCAGTTTCTTGCCCTCCTTCCGGCTTGCCATAATTGCCCTGTTTCTCAGGCTGCTGGAACTGGTCCTGGTCCTATCGCCCCAGCTACTTGTCCTGCTTCGCATGCTGGAAGCAATCCTCCTTGCGATGGCTGTAATAATGTTTCTCTTTTCCCTGGTGGAATTACTGGATGCATTGAGGATCACCTTGCCCCAGAATATCCGTGAGGCGGTCCCGGAAGACACCATTGCCAAGGTGAAGGGCAGCATAAGGATGGGAATCCTTTGCGTGGCTGCCGTGGGATTCGTCTATACCCAGAAGCAAGTGTTACCCGAATGGCTTTGGAAGTACGCATGGTGGCGTTACCTGATGATGTTGGTGTTGCTGGCGGTGATCTACACGATAGGCAAGCTCCTTGTAAGATCTTTGTCAGGTATGGCCACCTTCCTCAAAGATTCGCAGGAGAAAGTGAGGCTACGCCTCCTGGTCGAGTCATCCATTTGGCCGGTGCGGCTGATCCTTGCCACGATAGTGCTGCATGCGGCCAGGGAAATATTCCTTCTCGATGATCTGGTAGGCCGCGTCGTGGAAATGGGTGTTGGTGTCCTGGGCACCCTTGCCGTGGTCCTATTTGTATACCGGCTCCTGGACGTCCTGGAGTATGAACTGGCCAAGTATGCGGAGAGGGAGGAGACACCCGTTGACAGGACCTTTGTCCAGATGGTAAGGCTCTTTGCCAGGGTAGTAGTGATCGTGGTAGGAAGCGTTTACCTGATCAGGGCGGTTTCAGGGCGACCCCTCAGTACCCTTATCGCAGGACTTGGTATCGGCGGCTTGGCAGTGGCGCTTGCATCCCAGGACACGCTCAAGAATTTCTTCGGGAGTATCATGATCATGCTGGATAAGCCCTTCAGCGTGGGGCAACGGGTCACGGTAGAAGGCTATGATGGTGCGGTGGAAAGCATAGGCTTTCGATCAACCAGGATCAGGACATTGAGCGGACACCTTGTGACGATACCGAATGAAAAGATGGCCAGTGCGAGCATTGAGAACATCGGGAGCAGGCCATCCATAAGGCGGGTTTCCAACATCACCATCACCTATGACACACCGCCGGACAAGGTGCAGAGGGCAGTTGAGATCATAAGGGAGATCCTCAAGGACCACGAAGGCATGCATCCGGACTACCCCCCCCGGGTGTATTTCAACGAGTTCAACGATACCTCTTTGAATATTTTGATGATATACTGGTACCATCCACCCGAGTACTGGAACTTCCTCGCCTTCAGCGAAAAGATAAATATGCAGATTATGAAGGCCTTTGAAAAGGAGGGGATCGAATTCGCATTTCCGACGGTGACCAATTACCTTGCGCATGATGAGCGACGGCCCCTGCGCATTACTTTTGAGGGTCTCCCGAAGGACAAAGATATGATTTAGAGACAGCTTTCTATCATTGTTGGACCTATCAGCCTAATTGCCCCCGGGATCAGGGAGCAATATTACCCGTAACTCCGAGGAGGAAAAAGGATGCAGGACAGATCAGCAAGCGGCAAGAAGTCATTTGTTACTTTCAAGAACATTGTTTTTGCCATCTTGATCATACTGGTTATCATCTTTATTGTACAGAACACTCAGACCATCGAAGTGAAGTTCTTGCCCTGGAAGGTGTCATTGCCTTCTGCGGTCATACTGCTTGGAACATTCGTGGTCGGACTTGTTATCGGTTGGTTGGCCAGGAGGGTAAGGCCCAGGAAGCAAGCCTGATGCTTTCGGAAAAGCCCCATCTGCGGCGTTGCGCTGCATCTTTAGTCACTGCGGCGTACTTCTATGTACGCCTCTCGCACATGCCGCCCGTGTTTGGCGGTGATTCCTAAAGATTTGTGCGCCTACCATCTGGGGCCTTTCCAAAAAGCATCTCCACCTCTACAGGGATCACGATTAAACTTGGTATCGAAGTCTTTCGCGGATCTCAAATGGAAACAGGAAAGTCTGGACTTCGATTGGCCTCGTAGCATACTTTTGCGCATATTACTCTTCCCCGAAGAAATCCGTGAGCAGAAACCTCAGTTTTCTTTTGAGGTTCTCGTAAGAATAGAATCGCCTTGCCAGCTTGTAATTATGTTCGGCCATTACCTCCGCTTTTTCCTTGTCTCTTAGTACCGAGATAACCTCTGCCACGGTCTCTTCCCTTATGTATTCATCCATCTCAATTACCTTGAACCCCTTGGGCTTTATATCGTGGAGGTAAATAGAGTAGTTGTTCACCAGTATCGGTTTCTTGAAGTATATGGCCTCCAGGAATGCGTTACCAAAGCCCTCGTAGGAAGAGGGATATGTAATAAGGTCCGCATGGGGATATACGTCAAAGAGGGTATATACCTTCCTGTTTTTCCTGGTCCTCCCCCTTTCTTCACCGATCAGGTCGGATACGAAAAGGGTGTTTACGCCCAGAAGCCTTGAATAGTCTTTTACGCGCCTTTGATAATCGTCTCCCTCGTCGCCCGAGGCATGGGATATGATGAGCTTTGCCTTGATTCCTTTTCTCTTTAGGCGGCTGACCAGCTCGATAGAATGTTCGATACCTTTTCTCTGGATTATCCGGGTGGGCTGGAGGATGAAGTATTCATCCTCCCTGATTCCCAAATTTTCTCTTACGTCAAGGGCGTATTCGTCAGGAGGTGGAGGTGGTACAGCGTAATTCATGACGTTGGGGATCACTATGGCAGAGGCCCCTTTCCTGTAGGCAAGCTGGCCCCTTGCCTCGGAATTGATCACTACATGTCTTATGTAAGGATGTCGGGGAGGGAAGGCCAGGTTGAGATAGTCCCATACGCAGTTGTTGGAGAAACGTTTACGTTCCCAGTAAAAATCATGATGGTGCGCGATTGTTGGGATGCATGTCTTGGAGACGTATTCCGTAATTGCGAGGCCCAGCGGGATATTCAAGGGAATGGCAAGGGCGTTCTCCACGATAACTATCTTTATATCAAAGGCCTGGACAAACCTTTCGATGTCATAAAAGAGTTCCTGTTTGATTCGTTCTATCCTGTCAGTGGTCTCGTCGGGCCTGTCCAGCCTGTTGAAGACAACCTGGTTGATATGGACGATTTCAGGATGCTCGAAATAGGCCTTCTTCGAGTGGAAACATCGTTCCCGGGGTCTGTCCAATTCTCCTGCGAAGTAAAAGCATGGGTGCCCCATGGCTTCCAAGACGTCTGCCCATTTTGAGCTTTCGAGGGATACGCCGTCAGTTCCCGCAAATCTGGTGGAGATGAAACCTATATTCTTCATTTTGTCGCTACCTTTCTGGACGCTATGGCTTGAAGCCCCAGGGTTTCCATGGATCTCGATGGAGCAGGATCAAGCAGCCGCCCTGTGCCCCTTTGTCGCAGGAAGCAACTTGAACAGTTCCATAGACCTATTGGCAATTTCATACAGACAGTTTATCATGGCCTGGGCCTCAACGAAAGGAGGAAGATCAAAAGAGGCCCAATATTTCTTCCTTTTCAACCGCGGCACCGCAGACCACCTTGTCGGCAGCGCCATAAGAGATATGGAATGTGCCGTTTATTTCGCATATGCCTGTTGCGAATACCACCTCGTTCACCTCCCCGTGGAGCTTGTAGTCAAGTTCCGGCTCCAGTACGGCTTCAGGGTGCCTGCCCAGGAGTATTCACCTCCCCGTAAGTGGCTAGACCGGCCTTCCCAGCTCGATAAAGAAATCTATGAAGAGCTTTGCAATAATCTCAGGAGAATTCATGTGGACGAACCCGTCTGCCGCATCCAGGACTCTCTCCCTCATGTCCTCATTCTCGCACAGCTCCTTCAGCATATCATTTAGTTCTGAAACATCATTATAGTGTAAGAGCTCGTTCCTCAGGGGTGTGAAGTAATCGGAACCATTGGGTACAAAGATAGGGCACCCGGCCCCCAGGGCCTGGAATGCCGTGGAGGAAACCACCCCGAGATAGAGGCTCTGGAACTTGTGCAGAATAAGGCAGTCAGAAGCAAAGAGATAGTCGTCAAATCTCTCTTCGGAAAGGACCGACTCCTCTCTAATGATCATCCAGGGAGGGGGGTCATCCTTTTCCACCATCTGGTATCCCGGCGGAATCACGTATAGTAGCACAGTGTCCTTCTTCAGGTCATCCCTCAGGTCCCTGAGGAAGGGCGAGTAACCTCTGTGGCAGAAGTTGTACACTATGTGCTTATCCAGGGGAAGATCCAGCTTTTTCCTTGCCTCTGTCTTGTCCCCTCTCCTGACCGGGAAACAGGGAAAAGGGATGAGCTTGGCATGGGGGTAAACCTCGTTCAGGAAGTTCTGCTTTTCGTCAAAGTATACGACCCCGTCCCAGTCGAATTGGTAGAACCAGGGTTCCTTCGGGAGCTGGTTTTCGTGGACCACGTGAACTGTCCTTGCCTTGTGTTTGAGTAAGGGGAACACCTTGGACAGGTTTTCCACAGGCAACATCCTAAGGTCCTGTACCACGAGTACATCAAAATGAGTCGTCAGCAGGGGCCTGGGATCAAGAAAATTGGTCCTCTGGGTCCCAAAGCACCTTGTAACGTAATCCTCATCATCCTTGGTAAAGCCCTCGCCATGGTAGTCATTGGTTATGTGGGAGAATATTGTCACGTCGTGTCCCATGTTTTTCCATGCCCTGCCTATCGGCTCTGCATGCACTGCAACCCCTGAGTCCGTGTTCCAAGCAGTCATCATTGCGATGTGCATAGGTCACCTCCTCGCAGTCGCTTTCTAGTATTGATGTCACCGGAAGTATCAAGCTGCCATCCGAGGCATTTCCTCCTGCCTCCCGATTCCCGTCTCGCATACATCTCCCTGGCTCCAAGATCGGTCTGGGGGGTGAACGGGCCTGCCCCTATCAAGGGCAGGTAGAGGTTTACCCATTGATAGTGCCTCTCGGATCAAGAGGTGTTTTCGTGCCTGGTTTGAAAAGGAGTATGTCATGGCATAGGAGCGGCTTCTCTCTTCAACTTCCCTCCTGAGGCCGGGCTCCAGTGCCATCTCTGTTATCCTTTCCGCTAGCTCCTCAAGGGAGTTGGCGGCAGGCAGGCCTGACAGCCTTAGGGTCTCTCCCACCCCTTCCCGGTCCCTGCCCGCAATAATGACACCCGTACCCTGGGCGTGGGCCAGGCGTCCGGACTGGGTGGCATTGTTACACCAAAAGACCGCGAAGTCCAAGGCCCTGAGGGCGATAGGGAAAATCTCCTCCGGGATGAACAGCTCGAAGAAGAAATTCTTCTCGCCGTCATGGACCGTTCTCAAGCTTTCCAGCACGGCCAGTCTCTTGGAAGAGGTGTTATCCCTGGTCCTCTGAACAATTCCCGCATAGATAGTGATGACCCTGTGATTCGGCAACTTGGATTGAACCATTTCGCCGAGCCTGTAAAGGGCAAAAGGATCCTTGTCAGTCGTGATAAAACCATAGTTGCCCAGCAGGAGGACATCCCTGGAGAGCAGGCCTTTTGCAAGC
>JAFDIC010000193.1 GCA_019308525.1 Deltaproteobacteria bacterium | reverse complement strand
TTCTCAATACAAATCATCATCTCATCATCTTAGTTGAATCCATGGACTGGGATGGCATCACATTCAACTAATATAGTTAATGTGCCCCTGGAAGACAAGTCCGGATCAAAAAAGAAGATCCCTCTTTGCGCCATGGTCAATCAAAAAGCTGCGCGAGAAGAGAAAAGACAACAGGACAGGAGAAGTTCTCCCTTGACACCCAAGGCCAAGTCCTTATACTTGGTTCAACAAAGGGCCTCAGACCTTTCATATCATCACCTGCTTTGAAGCCCGCCTGGGTGAGGAAAAGATCTTAAGCGCTCACCAAGGAGAATCGCACCAGAGGTATCACCATCGCCCAATTCCATTCATTGGGGGTCAGCCATGGGACACGAGTTGGGCATGATTCATGGGCGATTTCAGCCCTTCCACCTGGAACACCTTCGGTATATGCGCTTGGCCTGGGAGAGGTGCGAGAGAATCCTGGTGGGGATAACCAACCCTGACCCCGGTTGGATCACGGAAGACAAACTGAGTAGACACAGGCACCTGCCGGAAAGCAATCCCTTCACCTTCACTGAACGGCTCATGATGATTCAGGACACCTTGCGGGAAGAGGGCTATCCCATGGAGCGGATCCACATTGTTCCCTTCCCCATTCACCACCCCGAGAGATGGCGCTCTTACGTGCCCCCTGGAACAGTCATGTATGTGGTGGCCTATTCTCCCTGGGAGCGGCAGAAGGCGGAGAAGTTGAGGAACGCCGGTTACAGGGTGGAAGTCATAGACACCCTGAGCAAGGGGATCAGCGGGGAACAAATACGCAAGATCATCTCCTCCGGCGGGGATTGGGAGCATCTTGTCCCCGGGGCCGTGGCCCGTTTCATCCATGGCAAATTGAGGGAATCTCGATGACGTGGAAGACAAAGCCGACCGACCGATTCATCCTCCGTCTCATCAAGACGAACCTTAGCGCCCCGATCTCCTTGGCGCTCGTCCGGTTATTCCCCGGGATACGACCCGGCCTCATAACGGTCCTTTCATCTTCCATAGGGATTTCAGCAGGTGTCGCCTTCGGGATAGGCTATGGCTGGCTGGCCGGGCTCTTGGCGGCGATAGCCCAGGTAATGGATGGCGTGGACGGCCAGACTGCAAGGCTCACCGGGAAGGTGAGTGATCAAGGAGCATTTCTCGACTCGGTGCTTGACCGTTACATGGATTTTGCCCTGGTCTTCGGCATCATGGTATACTGCCTGCGGTTTTCCGCCGGGTTAGAGGCGGCAGGATTTACCCTAACCAGCCCCTGGATCGTCTTGATCTCGGCCCTTGCAACCGCCGGGTCAAGCCAGGTGAGTTACTCTACGGCTCGCGCCGCATCCCTGGGGCTAACCTATCGCCGGCCCGAGCTGGCCTGCAAGGGCACGCGGACGGCGGTAGTTATCGTGAGCGGTCTCCTTTCTCCCCTATGGAGCCCCTTTCCACTGCTCGCCCTGTGCTATCTCGCTATCCACCCCAACCTGGCCGTGCTCGTGTCACTGGTGCGCCTGCTGCGGTCACAGAAGTGATATAGCAGGAGACTGGTGCCCAACTGAGGCTCAATGTATGCCTAGCGCGGCCCCAATCACAAACCACCCCATCCGGGGCCTAAAGCAGGTCGAGCATCTCTACGAGAAGCGCGGGGGGCAGCTGGTTTTCATTGAGTTTCAGGAAGATACAATAAGGTCTTTGGATTCATTGTCACTCACGGTGGCGAAATCAGACACCTCATGTTCCCCCGTAACCTATGGAGGCCTCATCGCCCTTCACTATGACAGGGACCTCACGGATCCCCTTGGAGTATTTCAGCATTTCATCGAGTCTGCTCTTGTCTTTCTTTACGTCATAGTATCGGGCATCTTCCTTGTATGCCTTCCTGGCACGCTCAGTATAGGGTCATCCACTCTTGCCGAAGATAATGATTTTCTCTGCCACTGTAAGCCTCTATTATGAAAAATTGCTGACTCCCTTAGTCTTCAGGACTCTTGTGAAAAGGTGGCGATGAATGTTTCCGCGGGTTTGGTTTATTCTTGAAGTTTGCTTTCAACCCAGTTGACAACCTTTTCAGCAGTATCGACTGCTTTAAGAAAGTCATCTTCACTTACTGGTGCGTAGTCTCCCGGGTAACGAGTCTCTACCGCATAACCCGTTAATACCCGGGCCTTGTGGACTTCCTCTGGAATGTGCACGCCCCTTTTCTCGATCAGCTCAATAAGATAAGCAATATCGTGTGTTCTTGGAAACAGGATTCCGTGGAGGATGCAAAGTGATTTGAGTGCCTTTTCCGCAGCTTGCTGTGCGTCGTAACAGAGATCTTCATAAAGGATTTCATGTGAAAGCTTGCCCGCCTTTGCGCGTGCCATATTGCTTCTGGCTCTTTGAAACCATTCTCTTGCTCTCTCAATGTTTTTCATAGACCGTCCTGCCGTTCCTTTCTGCTTCTGAATAAATAAGATAGGGATCCGCCTTTAGCTCCTCATACCGATCCAAATCTGCAACAATCACGTCTATAGGGGCGCCTACCCCCTTGAAATTAAGATAGATCTTCTGGGTTAGATCCCGCTCTTTTCTAACGCCCCTCTTCAATACCAGGAGGTCGTAATCGCTTTGCTCCCGACCCTGTCCCCGTGCGAACGAACCAAACAGGATAATCTTGTCTGGTTCTGCTACTCGAACAATGATTTCAATCGCTTTTTCCAGGGAATCTTCCATGAGAATAGCCTCCCGTCATCTCGTTTTTATGTCGATACTGGGTATTGATCTCCCTTAAAGATTTCAAAAGAACTCGGATAGGGCAATGGTTAAAAACGATCGATCACATTCTCAAGCTTTCTTATTGAATGGATGAGACCCTTGACATATCTCGCGGCATATACTCTGGAATCTCTCGATATCACTCTTGTCCAAAAACGAAAAGAGGATGTAACCGAAACGCAGTAGTCCCGTGTATCACAGGAGATTATCACGAAAGCAACCTCTTTCCCCTCATTCCTGCGAAAGCAGGAATCCAGTCTGCTGATAGGTGATCATGTTCTCTAGATGCCTGTGTTCACGGGCATGACATTGGGATCTTGTTGTCGGTTCGAATAGGGACGCATACTTGCAAGAGATTTTGGACGCCAATGCCTCGATATATAATCAAAAATAGCCTGGAGATTCTTGCTCGCCCTTTCGGTCCACCTTAGCCGGCCCACTGGTCAACTCGTTCAAAAAGCTCATCAGTAGTGATCAGTCTGCCCGCCTTTGCATCCTTAAGACCTTCGAAAACCCGGGCAATCAGACCTATCCTGTACACAGTGTCCTCAATGGTGCATCCTTCGGGTAAGCGACTAATTGATTCGATGGCCGCTTCCCTAACCAGGCTTATGAGAACCTCCTTAGATCTGAAAATCATATGCCCCCTAAACGATTATGGGGAAGATCTATGTAACCTTTTGGATTTTGCCAGGAATTCGTCAAGAAATCAAATCATTTGATTCGGCACTAGTCCTCCGGTCATGCCCGTGAGAAGTGAAAAGATTTTACTGTTTCAGGCGGAAGAACAAAGATCTTGAATGTGTAAGAGATGACAAGCCAGATGCCTCATACCGGCTTTGTTGTATAAATCAATAGAACGTTACCATATTTGTGACCCAAGAAAGATCATCAGGCCTGCGGGCACGCACACCCCTACTTTGGGCGGCACCAGCATCTTTGAATTCATTGTCACTCACGGTGGCGAATCAGACACCTCATGTTCCCCCGTAACCTACGGAGACCTCATCGCCCTTCACTATGACAGGGACCTCACGGACCCCCTTGGAGTATTTCAGCATTTCATCGAGTCTGCTCTTGTCTTTCTTTACGTCATAGTATCGGGCATCTTCCTTGTATGCCTTCCTGGCACGCTCCGTATAGGGTCATCCACTCTTGCCGAAGATAATGATTTTCTCTGCCATGGCAGGCCTCCTTCATGGAGATAGATGTTCAGAATCTTGAGGTAGTCTGGTTCTTGGCTCGTTGAGGCTAATCACCTGAACAATTAGAACATAATATGGGAAAACGCTCAAGAAGAAAACCAGGAATCCTCGCCCTGTTTGGTTTTTCATGCGCTCGTTTGGCGACCGTTTGTGGTGCCAGTATGACAATAATTGCAACAATTGTTCCCTATGATTCCACATAACGCAATCGCCTCAGCTTTATCACGACATGGACCTCCTTTCCCTCTTCAATGGATATCTCCTCGAAAGAGCTCACAGGCAGTTCTGCCAGAAGACTGTTTCCGCCAATAGCTACTCTCACCCTCACAGTCGTGTCATGTCGTGTAATCTCCTGCACTATTCCTGTGAAGCGGTTTAACGCAGGGCCGGGCGGTCTCACATCGGAGATATATATATCCTCAGGCGGTATGGCTATCTTCTTGATTTTGTCTCCATCGTACGGCAAAACCACCCTGATATCGTCCGACACAACCTCTAAGAGGCCTGCGGCAAGGACGCGGGATTGCTTACATTCTATGATATTCGGCATTCCTATGAATTCGGAAACAGATTCGTTCAGCGGATTGAAAAAGAGATCCGAAGGTTTTGACAACTGTTCAATATTGCCGTTCGAGATGAAGGCGATTCTGTCCGCAATCTCTTCTGCCTCCCTGAGGTCATGGGTTACATAGACCGCCGTTATACTCAGCTTCTTGAGAATGGAGAGCAACTCGGTCCGTAAGTACTTTGCCGTCTGGTGGTCCAGGCTGGAGGTCGGCTCGTCAAGGAGGAGGATTCCCGGTGACGGGGCTAGGGAACGGGCGAGGGCGACCCTTTTTTTCTCCCCGCCGGAGAGCATATGGGGATAACGTTTTGCAAGATGCTCAATACGCATCATCTCCATCAAAAGCGACACTCGGTTGTCTGTGGCAATTCTGTCGTAACCTTTGGCCCGGAGGCCGAAAGCGATGTTCGATTCCACGGTAAGATGGGGGAAGAGGGCAAGCTCCTGGAACAGGTATCCGACACCTCTCTTTCTTGGGGAGATGTGATCCACATTAACGCCGTCAATCAGTACGCTGCCCGTGTAATCCACAACCCCCGCGATGATGTTCAACAGGGTCGTTTTTCCGGCGCCAGTTGCTCCGACGATAACAAAAAGTTCTCCGTCCTCGATTTTGAGATTGACATTACGGCAGTTATGTTTGCTTACGTCTACAAGTTCAATATCAGACACAGCTACTCCATTTACCTACTATGCGTCTTTCCATGAATGCGAAGATCCTTTCGAAAAGGAGGCACATGACCGAAAGGACTATCAGGCAAACCAAGATGATATCCACGCGAACCAGATTCTCCGCTTGCATTAGAAGGGCGCCGATGCCGCTGGGGATGGCAACCATCTCTGCGGCGATTAGAACACGCCATGACATCCCGGCCTCCAACCTCAGACCCGTGAAGATACTGGGAAGCGCCAAGGGCACGACAATCTTGAAAAGGATCCTGATGTTCGACGCCCCAAGCGTCTCTGCGGCCTGTGCGAACTTTGCATCAACATTCCTGATCCCCGCGCTTGTATTGTATACTACCGGGAAAAATGAGCATATGAATATGATCGTGATGGGAAGCATCTCGTTAATACCTATCCACAACATCAAAAGGGGTAACCACCCCAGGGCGGGGATAGGATACAACAGGCTGATTATGGGATTGAGTGCCTTGTTGACCACATCCCGCCACCCCATTACAACTCCTATCAGTATACCCGCTATGGAGCCGCTGGAGAGACCGATAAGCACCCTTGTAAGGCTACTTATGAAATTTTTCCCCAGTACCCCATTTGCCGTCAGGGAATAGAACTCGGTTAGTACTGCGGAAAAAGGGGGGAATAAGAACTGCCCCGGGAAAAGATTCAGCCTGCCAACCACTTCCCATGAGGCCAGAAATACGGCAATGGGCAGGAAGCCCCATATTGGCTGAAGCTGTTGGGTCTTTTTCTTCATTGCGAGAAGCGCAGATCAAGAATATCCTGTGCACTGAAGCTCTTTTGTATATACCCTTGCTGTGCTGCAAAGTCTACGGTGTCCTGGACTGCCCATGGATCAATGTGAATGGTATATTCCAATCTATCCATGGATCTACGCACAACCTCAGGAGTGATCGGCAACTTCGTGGCCAGCTCTGCGGCTTTACCGGGGAAAACCTTGTCACCGGCGATTTGCAATTGCCTGGCCAGTACGGTCGCTGCCTCTTCAGGATTGTCTTTGATCCAGCCTGTTGCCTTTTCTGTAATCTTGACCAGTTTTCTCACAATTTCAGGATGGGTATTTATGAGTTCCTCCTTCACTATCAAGACACTTCCCTGCATTTCGGGCCATACATCCTGGCTGCTAAGCAGAATCTTGAATCCAGCCTCTTCTGCCATTGCCGGCCAGTGTTCAGGGATGAAAGAGGCATCCAATTTGCCCATCTTGATCGCGATGATTTGCATCGGCGGGTTCATCCGCCGAACTCTATTCAGCACCTTTCTTCGATCGAGACCATATTTTTCTATCGTCTTTAGAAGAATGGCATCCACAGGACCGCCGACTTGCACAGACCCGATGCGGATGTCTGATCGCTCCAGGTCTTTGATGGTATTTATTTTGCCCGGATTGACCGCTACGCCGTAGCCATGTTTATGCGTTCCCGCCACTATTTTGATGGGCACCCGGGCGTTTGCCCAGGCATTTATGGCGGGCAACAGGCACATATAAGCGGCCTCAATATCGCCACGACCTAACGCTGCGGCAAGAGACATGCCGGTGATGTAACTATAGAAGATCGGCTTCAGCCCCTTTTCTTCAAACCATCCCTTATCCCGGGCCACATAGGCGCTTGCCGCATGATCTGTAAATTCAACGGCTATTTTGAGGGGCAAACCGCTCTCGGCATAAGCAGTGAAAGCCGATAAACTCAGCACAATTGCAGCCACCCACAACTTTCTCGCTTTCCTCATGCCCCTGGCTTCACAGTGTTTTTGATTTGTCGCCAGATTTTCTCTCTAGATAAGTGCGAGCCCGCCCATAGATCTCTGCTAAGCGGACGGATTTCCGGGGAAGAGCGCTTCGGATTATTTCAAGATATCCGTCTTCCCGGACCATTTTAGAGGAGAAATCCGGTTTTCCCGGATGGTCACGGCCACCTTCATTGCCCGTGTCCCTCCAGGTTGGGACTTTCCGCAAGATGTATGCCATAAAAGGGAGCGGATGCCATGGCAAGAAAAACATTGGGTTATCAATTGATTAACTTAAGGTGAAGAACAAGAGGGGAGGCGTGAAGATTGCAAAGAAGGTTGCTCTTCTGCAATCAAACAGATCTGCTAAATTGCGCTATTGCTACTCTACTGGCCCTGCCGCGATTCGGTACTTGCC
>JAFDIC010000192.1 GCA_019308525.1 Deltaproteobacteria bacterium | reverse complement strand
AGGCCATTGACATAATGAACTACCCGCCGCAGGTCAAGGAGTGTGTGAATTACAACTTCAATGATTACGAAGAATGGCTTCACATGGCCAGGACGACCTTCAAGGCAATGCTGCCCATGGGTAGGTTCCCGGAGACACAAGAGGAGCTTGAGAAACACAAGTACCTTTACGGCACGATGTTTTATCCCTACGAAACGGTGGCAGACCTGGTCAAGGCCATGGATGAAATAGGCTACGGAAAGATCTGCATAGCTGCCGTGAAGATGTGGTCCTTGAGGTCACACAGGTTTGTCTGGGATTTTAACATAGACCAGGTCCAGGAGATCGTGGAAAGGTCAGGGGGCAGGGTCATCGGGGCAGCAGGCTACAACCCCTTTGATATGGAGTCCAGCCTCAAGGAGATAGAACGGGCGGTAAAGGAATATGGCTTCAAATTCGTATACTTTCACACCATGAGTTTCGGTCTGGCACCCAATGACAAGAGGTACTATCCTCTGTATGCCAAGTGTAACGAGCTGAATATCCCGGTGAGCGTCCAGGTGGGCCACTCTGCTGAGCCCATGCCAAGCACCCTTGGCAATCCAATGTATATGGACGAGATTGCCATTACCTTCCCCAACTTGAGGATCAACCTGTCCCACACCGGCTGGCCCTGGTTCAGGGAATGGTGCGACCTTGTTTGGAAACACCCAAACGTCTATGGAGACATCTCCGCGTACATGCCCAAGAGCCTTGAGCCATACCAGATAAAATTCATGTTCAGCGGCCGGGGGAAGAACAAGGTCATGTGGGGGACAAACGGGATAGGGCTTGCCAGGGGTAAGAAGGAGCTGATGGAAATGGACGCAGATCACGAGGTCAAGAAAAAGATTCTTCGAGACAATGCCCTTCGATTCCTGGGTCTGGAGGAGTAAAAGTTTTACAGGTTGTTGCCCAAAGCTTGCTCCACGGCGTTCAATGGTCCCTGGGGGTCTTTTCTCAAGGCCCAATATCACTCTTGAGCTGTTCCCACGCCCCCATTATCCTCATAGGGGGCCTTCATTAGGGACGAGAGATAGAGGCTCCGGTGAAGATAATCTTGTGGGGCTACTGTGGCCTTCGACTAATTGTTTGGTGCCCTTGTAAGTGCCTGGGAGCAACTTGATTGGGCCTTGAGAAAAGACCCCCAGAGACCACAACGGCAGATACCATGAGCTGTATTTTCTTTTGCCATAAATAGGTGGAGCGGAAAGATTTGAGCAACAGCGTGTCTACACCTAACCGATTGCAATGTGCTGCTGGACGCCAGGAAGGTTTACCTGCGGCCTAAGAGACTCTAAGAAATATTGATGGGCGAACTATATGGACAGAATCAAGGATCTAAGAAAGAGAAAAAAGGCCATTGTTGAAGCAACGAGCCAGGAAGCTAAGAAAAGGCTCTATTACGACAAGGGTATGCTGCCTCCCAGGGAAAGGATCAGTAAACTTCTTGATCCAGGCAGTTTTGTTGAACTTGATATGCTTGCCACGCACCATTACAGGGATTTTGGGATGGACAAGAGGCAGATACCTGCCGAGGGCGTCATTACCGGCCACGGGAAGATCAACGGGAGAAAAGTATGTGTCTATGCCCAGGACTTCTCGGCTCTGGGAGGGACATACGGTGAAATGCACGGCAGGAAGATCTGCGCATTGATGGACATTGCTGCTGAAGTCGGCGTACCTATTATCGGGATTTGCCATTCCGGCGGGTTGAGATTGCATGAGACCCTGGGCCCCATGGAGATGTTCGGCCAGCTTTTCAAGAGGAACAGTATCTATTCAGGGATGGTCCCCCAGATTTCCATTATTCTGGGAGTGGTTGCGGGCGGGCAGGCCTACTCACCCGGACTCACGGATTTTATCCTGATGACAAAGAACAGCGCCATCTATGTCGCGGGCCCGGCCTTTGTAAAGGCCCAGACAGGGAGGGATATCAGTGACGAGGAACTAGGCGGTGCAATAATGCATTCCAGGGTGAGCGGGCTGGTGGATGTCCTGGGTGACTCTGAACCCGACGTGCTCCACGCGGCACGAACGATCATGGGTTTCTTGCCCCTTAACTGCCACGAGAAACCTCCCCGTGTGCCCACTCATGACCCCCCTGACAGGGTCAAGGACAAGTTGAACGGGATTGTCCCTGAAAAATCCTCCAAACCCTTTGACATGCACCAGGTGATCACCCCGGTCTTTGATGAAGGGACGTTTTTTGAATTGAAACCCGAATTCGCCAAGAACATGATCACGGGGTTTGCGCGTCTGTCAGGGCATGTGGTTGGGGTGGTGGCCAATCAGCCAGCCTATCTCGGGGGTGTAATCGACATAAAGGGTGCTGAAAAAGCGGCCCGCTTTGTTCGGTTTTGTGATGCCTTCAACATACCGGTCGTTACCTTTCAGGACTCCCCTGCATACCTTATCGGGAAGGAGATGGAGGAGGGGGGAATGATCTACAAGGGGGCCAAGCTGCTCCATGCCTACGCAGAGGCAACAGTGCCGAAAGTTACGATCATAGTGAGAAAGGCCTATGCCGGCGCCTACATTGCAATGGGGAGCCAGTATATAGGCGCCGACCTTGTGTATGCATGGCCGGGTGCGGAGATATCCAGCGTCGCACCGAACACGGCGGCCAGCATCCTTTTCAGGAAAGAGATTGGCGAGGGCAAAGATCAAAAAGAGATCGAGGCCCTGTTTCAATCCTACTACGATAAATATGTAAATGCGTACAGGGCCGCTTCCCTGCGTCACATAAACGACATCATTGAACCAGGGGAGACCAGGCCGGTATTGGTCCAAGCCCTCGAACTACTTCAGAGCAAGAAATTGACCAGACCGCAAAAGAAGCATGGTAATATTCCGTTGTAGTAGTTCCACGAAATAGGTGGAGATAAGGGGTAGAATGGAATTCGATTTCAGCGATGAGATTAGGGCCCTTCAGGACACGGCCCGGAAGTTTGCCCAGAACGAGATCATGCCCAGGGTGGCGGATGACGAAGAAAACCACAGGTTTCAAAAGGACATTATCAACAGGATGGGGGACCTGGGCTTTTTCGGGTGCCCTATACCCGAGGAGTACGGCGGTTCGGATCTTGGTTTCCTGGCCCATACAGTGGTGACCGAGGAAATATCAAAGGTAAGCGGCTCAATTCGGGCTGCATTCAACATGCAGGCCATGGGCACGGCAAGAGAAATCCTTGAATTCGGGACGGAAGAACAGAAAAGGAAGTATATCCCCAGGCTTGTCAGCACTGAGCACCTGGGTTGCATCGGGATCACCGAGCCTGACGCGGGATCGGACGTGGGTTCAATGAAGACCAGGGCGGTAAAAAAGGGAGACCTTTACATTTTGACAGGGTCGAAAAACTGGATCACCTACGCACAGGTTGCCGATGTGGGGATCATCTATGCATATACGGATCCTTCCAGGAGGTACAAGGGAATATCAGCGTTCATCGTGGATATGCATTCGAAAGGCATTACCGTCGGTCCCCGGGCGGAGAAGATGGGATGGCAAGCCTGCCCTACCGGGGAAATCTTTTTCGACGACGTGGAAGTGCCTGCTGAAAACCTTCTGGGAGGAGAGGAAGGGAGAGGATTTGAAATTGCCATGGCCGGCCTGAACAATACCAGGCTGACCGCGGCGGCAGGTGCCGTGGGTGTCAGCCTGGGGCTGATTGATGAGGCCGTAAAATACGCCAGGGAGCGGGAGCAGTTCGGAAGGCCCATTGGAAAATTCCAGATGGTCCAGGAAGAACTGGCCAGAATGATAGTGGAGACGGAGGCCGCACGGCTGTTAACTTACAGGTGCGCCATGCAGAAAGACAAGGGGAACACCGGCAATACCCTTGAGACCAGCATGGCCAAGTATTACTCGTGCGATGTGGCGTCCAGGGTGGCTGACGGAAGCCTCAGGATCCTCGGGGCCTATGGTTACTCAAAGGAGTATCCGGTTGAAAGGCTTCTGCGTGATGCAAAGCTCTACCAGGTACTGGAAGGGTCGGCCAACATCCAAAAAATGATCATCGCTACAGATGCCCTGGGATATAGGAAGGCAAACCGGTGAGCGGTGAACAGAAAACATTGGGCTTCGGTGATGCTCCTTCGGGTTCCACCGGGCAAGGGAGTGCCTGTAGCCTCGCTGCTCCTATCTAGTGGACGTGAGATCAATGAACGGAAAAGGAGGTGAAGAGGCACAATGGAAATTACCAAGGATTTGAAGATTCATGTCGTGGGAGTGGGCAAGGTCGGCATGAGCATTGTCCAGGCCTTTGCCCAATCAGGATTCAAGGTCCATGGTGTGGACGTGGACCCTTCGATCCTTGAGAAAGGACTCAAAAGCACCGAACAAAACCTGGAAAAGCTGGTTTCCAAGGGAAAGATGAAGCCTGAAGAAAAAGAGGGCGTTCTTTCCAGGATAGACCTGTCAAAGAATTTTGAAAGGATCAGGGACGCAGATGTGGTCATTGAAGCGGTTTTTGAGGACATGGGAGTCAAGAAGGACCTCTTTGGGAAGATGGACAGGACAGTGGAATCTGATGATGCCCTTCTCTTGACAAACACGTCCTCTTTGTCCGTATCTGGGATTGCGGCCGCGACGACCAGGCCTGAGAAGGTGGCAGGGATGCACTTTTTCAACCCGGTGCCCGTTATGAAGCTCGTGGAGGTAGTTCGAGGTGTCTTGAGCTCGGATGAGACGATTGAGCAAGTAAAGATGCTGGCGCGCTTGATGGGGAAGACGCCGATCGTTTCTGCGGACAGCCCCGGCTTCATCGTGAACCGCATGTTGAATGCCTTTGCAGTAGAGGCAGCCCGTATTGTGGAGGAGGGGGTGGGGACGGTGGAGGATGTAGATAGGGGAGCCAGATTGGGCCTGGGTCATCCCATGGGCCCCTTCGAGCTCTTTGATTTCCTCAACGCAATCGGTCTCCTTAACCACGTGACCGACTACATGGCGGTGGAGCTGGGAGACCGGTTTAGACTCCCGGTGTGGGTGAAGAACCTGGTGCGTGCGGGAAAAACAGGCAGAGAGGCTGGAAGAGGGTTCTACGATTATTCCCATCCACAGGAAGGCAAGTAGACCGATGTCCGGGAAAGAGGTGATCTACAAGAAGGAAGGCCATGTCGTGACCATCACGTTGAATCGGCCGGAGGTCCATAATGCCCTTAATGCGGCCATGGTGGAAGGGCTGGAGGAATCCCTGGACAAGATCCAAAAAGACAAGGACGCAAGGGTCCTCCTCATTACAGGGGCCGGGGAGAAATCCTTCATTTCCGGCTCTGACATAAAGGAGCTGAGTGAAAGGACACCTCTTGGCAGCATTGAGACGTCCAGGAAAAGACAGGCCCTGCTGAACAGAATCGCCGGGTTGAATATCCCTTCTATCGCGGCCATCAACGGTTATGCCTTCGGCGTGGGGTGCGAGATCGCCCTGGCATGTACGTTCAGGGTGGCATCGGACAGGGCAAAGCTGGGGCAACTGGAAATAAACCTGGGGATCATCCCCGGGGCCGGCGGAACCCAGAGACTTCCCCGGTTAATAGGCCTGGCAAAGGCCACCGAATTGATACTTACGGGCAAGATAGTTGACGCGGAGGAGGCGCTTCGCATAGGTCTGGTGAACAACGTGGTGCCGGCAGACAGCTTGATGAAGGAGTGTCATGAACTAGCAGGGATCCTTGCGGAAAAAAGCCCTGTTGCCATGAAATACGCACTCAGAGCCATAAACCAGGGGATTGAAGTTGACCTGGCCAAGGGACTTAGTATTGAGAGTCTGTGTCTTGGCGCATGCTTTGCGGCTGAGGACAGCAAGGAGGGATTGATAGCCTTCCTCGAGAAAAGGAAGCCCAGGTTCAGGGGGAAATGAAGTCTTAAGAAAAGACCTTGGGAGTTGGTAAGACAAGATATCATAGGAGGGAAAGCAAATGGAGGTAAGAAAGGTGCTTGTTGTCGGCTTGGGAGTTATGGGGAGAGGTATACTTCAGGTTTGCGCACAGTCAGGTTTTGAGTCATACGGGTATGACGTCTCCGAGCAAGCGGTCCAAAAGGCAAAAGGCTTTATTGAAGGTAGCCTGGGCAAGCGGGTAGAGAAGGGAAAAATGACCGAAGAAGACAAGAAAAAGGTGCTTTCGAATATCAAGACAGTATCTAATCTGGAGGAAGCAAAGGATGTGGACTTGGCCATTGAAGCGGTTTTTGAAGATATCAACGTGAAGCAGGATGTTTTCAGAAACCTGGACCAGGCGCTTAAGCCCGGCGCCATCCTCGCATCCAACACCTCGGCACTGCCGGCCACCCCGCTTGCCTCTGTTACCAAGAGGCCGGATAAGTTCATTATTATCCACTTCCACCAGCCACCGACGGTTATGAGGCTCGTTGAACTGGTGAGGGCCCTTCAGACCAGTGATGAGACTGCCTGCACGGCAAGGGAATTCTGCAAGGCCATCAACAAGGACCCTGTGGAGATAAAGGTGGACTGCCCTGGATTCTTGACGAACAGGACCATGATACCGCTCTTGAACGAGGTTATCTATTGCCTTTATGAAGGGGTTGCCACAAAGGAAGACATTGACCTGGCCTTCAAGTCAGGATTTAATTGGCCCATGGGACCACTGGCCCTCTGTGATTTCATCGGGCTGGACACCCTTCTTCACATCATGGAAGACCTGCACAAGAGGAGGGGGGGCGACAAGTTCTTGCCCTGTCCCCTTTTGAGTAACATGGTGGCTGCGGGGTCCCTGGGGCGTAAATCGGGTAAGGGTTTCTATGACTATTCACAATAATGGTCTCAGCGTGAATTGGTGCAAAGACCTCCTGTTCTGTCCATCGATGATGATGGCGCAAAGGTTCGGTGGAGTTTGGGACAAGAGGATGATGCAACAGGAGATGATATGAGGTACGCAGAGACAGGTATCAACCTGGAGATTGATTTATCCCGTGGAAGCATTGAGAAGGTAGCGACTGAGCCGGAGCTGACCGGGCTCCATCTTGGCGGCCTGGGAATCAACGCCAAGATCCTGTGGGACAGGGTGCCTCCGCAGGTCGAGCCCTTTTCTCCTGACAACCTGCTGATATTCAGTGCGGGACTCCTGTGTGCGACGCCCGCTCCATGTTGCAACCGCACCATTGTTTCCACCTTTTCGCCCCAGACCCTGTTCATGGCCTACTCCATGATGGGCGGTTTTTTTGCCCCGGAGCTGAAATATGCCGGGTATGACAGGGTGATTTTCCGGGGCAAGTCTCCTGAGCTGGTCTACCTGTGGATAAACAATGGCAAGGTTGAGCTTCGTGATGCCAGGCACCTCAGCGGTAAGGGTGCCCTTGAGACGGCTGAGCTGATCAGGGAGGAGCTGGGGGAGCCCAAGGCCAGGGTGGCTGCCATAGGCCTGGC
>JAFDIC010000191.1 GCA_019308525.1 Deltaproteobacteria bacterium | reverse complement strand
GCCGCAACCCCGGAAACCGCCGCTTCCAGGGCGGACTATTGCCTGCACGAGGGAGAAGTCCTGAAGGGTTGGCCCGTGGGTGTCGTCAGGGGCGGGAGAATAATCACAAGGGAGAATTTCCGGAGG
The DNA here is from genome assembly GCA_019308525.1 of Deltaproteobacteria bacterium. The sequence continues at coordinate 7,286 of JAFDIC010000191.1, read as the reverse complement.
GCGAAAGGTACCCTTGGAGCTCAATACTTGAGAAGAACAGGAGGCTGAAGGAGTCCTCATGGGCGAACATGAAATGCCCTGTTACACGGTCGGCATAGAGATCGGCGTCAAGGCTGAAAGGGCCTTCCAATACCTTGCCGATCCCGAGAAGCTCGGCATGTGGGCTCTGGGGTGTTTTGATACCAGACCCGCGGATGAAAAGGGCTTGTTCAAGGGAAGATCCCTCTTTGACGGCTCCGAGACCTTCGTACGAATCGAGGCGGAGGAGAGGCGCCTTCTCATTGATTACCACGTGGGTGATCGTGAGAGGCAGGTCCCTCGGATTTTCACCAGGGTTGTGCCTGGTCCCGACTACGGGGCGGACCCCGGTCATTGTCTGGTTGTCATGACTGCATGGAGAACAAAGGACATGTCGGAGGCCCGCTGGAGGAGGCTGTGTGCAAGTCATGATGCAGAGATCTTGATGATCCAGACACAACTGGAAAGTGAGTGCACCTCAAGGGAACAACAAATGGCGTCGGTCCGGCCGAGCGAGGAAACCTAGGCTCGTCCGCTGGCCGAGCAAGAGGGATCGTTGGCCAAAAGTCACAGGACGTACCTGTCAATATCCATGGCTCCGTGTAACACGGCCAGAACCTCTATGGTTTCTTTCCCCTTGATTATGTAAGCGATACGGTAGTGTCCGTACAAGAGGATTCGTATATCGCCCTCAGGTTCCGATTTGTATTTGTGACCCAATTCAGGAAAAGATCTCAGGAGTTGTACTCTCTCATAAATGCCAGAAATCACTCTTGCTGCTGCGGATGGACTGTCCTGAGCGATGTAATCATGAATTTCTTTTAACCAATTTTCTGCCTCTTGGGTCCACCTTATTTCGACCATGAGCGTATCCTGCGGCTCATTTCCTCATTTGATATGGTGCGGCCAGTTCTTGAATCCTCTAAACCTCGCTCGATCATTCGAGCAAAGGCCAGTTCCTTTAGTATCTCTTCGTAAGAACTGTCATCGGGTTGATTTTGGATAATTTCTGTCATCTTTTCTTTGGCAGTTTTCATTTTTTGACCTCCCGGACTTCACCGACTGTCAGGCAGGGTTGTCCCTAAGATGAGAAGTCACGGACAACCCAAGGCAAAGAGCAAGATTTCGTCATTTAATCTCTCTCTGGATTTAGTTCCCTGCGGCTTGGTGCGTATGGTCATGTAATAGCTCTGGATTCGTCATGGACTTTAGGGTATCTAGGAGCCAGGAGTCAGAATCCAGAAGAACAAGACTAATATGAAGCCGTTTGTGTGGTTGTCTTATTCTGGCTTCTCGCTCGTATGAAACTTTCTCCTTGAGGTTTCATTTTCGTTCAATCCGGGCTTTTTGCCCGGCGGCAGAGCTGAATTTTTGATACCCCGCTGCTTGCGGCGGGATGGTTCATTTGGCCTCCAAGAGGTGGTGAACAACACCAAGAATAAATATACCTTGCCTGGACAAAAAAATACAGCCAAAAGTAATACTTGCGCTCGTGCAGCCTCGATCATAAGAGGCCCAGGAGTGCCGGCAGGGTCAGGGTGACGGCGGGGATATAGGTGACCAGGGCCAGGGCGAAAAGCGATGCTACGAGAAAGGGCAGTACGGCAATTACAATGTGACTGACAGGATCCTTGGATATGTCAGCGGCGGCGAATAGGCATACCGCCAGGGGGGGTGTGAGCAGCCCTATGTTGAGGTTGACGATCATCAACACGCCGAAATGAACTGGATGCACCCCCAGCTCCACTGCCAGGGGAGTCAACATGGGGGCGAAGAGGATTATGGATGCCGAACAATCAAGCCACATGCCCAGGAGGATCAGGAAGAGGTTTATCATGAGAAGGACCAGGTACTTGTTCTGGCTTATGGAGTAGAAGAGCCCTTTGATCTTTTCAGGGACGTTTTCTATTCCAAAGACCCATGCGAGGATAGCGCCGCATCCTACGATCAGGAGGAGCTTTGCAGAGAATATCACGGCCGTCTTGAATATGGGGATGTACTCGGTAATCTTCAGGGACCGGTAGATCAAGGAAGCCACGACAAAGGCGTAGAGGACCGCAACTCCGGCAGCTTCAGTGGGTGTGAAGACCCCGGAGAGGATCCCGAAAATGATAATCGCGGGCATTACGAGGGGCACAAGGGCATCTTTTGTCCCGAGGACAAGTTTCTTGGGGGTCAGGGGGACGGTGACCTTGGGGTAGCTTCTCTTCCTGGCAAGATACACAACGATGCACATCTGGGACAGGCCCATCAGGATGCCCGGTATAATAGCGGCTGCAAACAGTGCCCCTATGGAGACAGATGTCACGGCGCCGTATATGACCATGATCATGGAGGGAGGTATTATGGGGCCGATGATGGAAGAGGATGCCGTGACCGCTGCTGAGAAGGGACCGTCGTAGCCCTGCTTCTTCATGGCGGGGATGAAAATGGATCCCAATGCTGCTATATCGCCCAGGGCCACGCCGGTTATGCCCGCGAAGAGCATGGATGCAAGGATGTTCACGTGGGCGAGTCCCCCCCGCCATCTCCCGACCACCAGGTTTGCGAACTCCACTATTCGATCGGCGATTCTCCCCTTGGTCATAATTTCCCCCGCGAGGATAAAGAAAGGAATGCACATGAGCACGAAGGCATCCATCCCCGAGAACAGTTTCTGGGGAGCCATGTCGAGGAAGGATGCCTGGGGGGAAAACAGGAGATAGAGAGAGGCAGAAAAGCCCATGATGAAGGCAACGGGCATCCCTGCCAGGAGCATGACAATGAAAATAAGGATCATCCACCCCAGGGACATTCTCATTCCTCTCTAGGGGCGGGGGACTCCAGTTCGATCCTGTTTGCCCCGGGATCCCCGGGTGGAGAAGATCCATGAGAGTCTCCTCTCGATTCTTCAACGTGTCCCGCAAACAGTCGGCGGACGTCCTGGACCAGGGACACAGCAGTATAAACACCTATGAGCGTAGCTCCGACAGGGATCGCCAGGGTTGGCCAGAACATGCTGATCCTGAGCCCGGAACTCTCAAAGAGCCTGTTAAAGAGCGCGATCTTTATGCCCTTGACAGCGATGATGGCAAGGAAGGTAAGGGTGCAGAGACGGAACACGGTCTCCATTATCTTTCTTCCCTTTGGTCCTGCGAGGAGGGGAAAGAAATCTATGCGTATATGATCGTTCCTCGACTGGACAATGGCAGCGCCGATCATGACCATCCATATCATGAGATAGCGGACCAGTTCCTCGGCCCAGACGAAGGAGTAATTAAAGATATACCTGGAGAACACCTGAATGATAACGACAAGGCTCATGAGGAAGAGCAAGAATATGCAGACCCCGGTTTCCATGGACTCAAAAAAGGGGCCGGGCTTGAGATTCCGTTTCATCGGGGGCTCCCTGGTTCGACCGCCTGAATTTCGAGTAAGATAGTGGTGCGGGCTGAAAGAGCCTACCTGGCCTCCTCTGCCGCATTGAGCATCCCGTCGACCCATTTATCGCCCACTTCCCCTCGCAACCAATCAAGCACCGGTCCCTGGGCCTTGGCCTTGAAAAGAGCCCTTTCCCCGGGGGTGGGGACGTAGATTTCCATGCCCTGCTTTTTCAAGCCCTCTATGGCCATGTGATCCGTGTATCGGGACACACCCCGGTTCACGGCCAGTGCGAGGGTCTGGGCCTTGTCTATGACCTGCTGGAGGTCTTTAGGGAGGGACTGGTAAAACTTGTCGTTAATTACCATGGCGGAAACCGCATACACGTGGTTGTCCACGGTGACATATTTTTGCACCTGCCACCACTTGAAGAGGTAGACCAGGGAAAGGGCGTTGTTCTGTCCGTCGACGGTCTTGTTCTTCAAGGCCCCGTAAAGCTCCCCGAAGCTGATGGGCGTGGGTGAGCCGCCTAGGCTTGAGACGAGTTTCTGGAAGATGGGGGAGGGCATGACGCGGATCTTGAGACCTTTCATGTCATCGGGTGTGCGGACAGGACGCTTTGAATTGGTCCACTGTTTGAACCCGCCCGATTCCCACCAGTGGAGGACCCTGAGCCCGGTCTTTTTCCTGAGTTCCTCATTGAGCTGGCGGACAAAGGGGCCGTCATAGAGCCTCCAGGCCTGGTATTCGTTCTCCAGTAGATAGGGGATGGAAAAGACCTGGACCGGCTTGAAGACCTGTGCAATGGGGCCTTCCGCGGTGTCAGCACCCTGGATCTGCCCCATCATCACCTGTTTCATACGATCCGATGGGCTGCCCAGGGCTCCTCCCCATATCAGTTCCACCTTGATCCGGCCACTGGACTTTCTTTCCACCTCGTACTTGAACATGTTGTAATGTGTTGCCCAGAAGCTGGGGTTGATGTCAGGGGCGGCAAGACCGAATTTCATGACCCACTGTTTCTGGGCATAGCTTGCGGGGGCGATGATGAACAGTGCGGCAAAGATCATCAAGAACATGCAATAAATCCATTTTCTCTTCATGGCTCATTCCTCCTTCCCATGCTTTTGATGTGGTTTATTCTTCATTGAAAAACCTGGTCCTTAGGGCCAAGTCAGAGACCGAAGGTTACGCCGTGCTATTGCGGCAAAGAATCCAGGAGTCAGAATCCAGAATAAGAGTTTGGCCTTTTGCTCAACCAATAGTACAGATCTGTTGGAGCCAAGCGACATGAGAGTTCTTCTGGCTCCTGACTTCTGAATTCTGACTTCTCAATGTCGTTGCCTGCTTTGGGCCATAGCCCCTTTCAGGGGTCAAGCAAAGCCGGGCCCTCTGGCCCCGGATCTTTATTTGCAGGGCACGGATCGTCACATTGCGGGCCTTGCTATTGACAGCCATATTAATTTCACAAGTACTGTCCAGGGTCAAGGGAAATTGTGACTCGATGTTGAAGGGCACGCTCCATCTACCTTGCCTGATCAAAGTTCAAGCCATGGTCTGTCTAGTGTGCGTGACTTTGGAATTGACAAACCAAACTGAATTAGTATCCTGGCGGGAAGCCCGTTCCAAGCAGGCACGGTTCGAAGCGGCTAGGAACGCCGGAACGCTTTTGGGCATCGAGTCCCCTTCAAGGGGGGGGTGTCTCAATGGCGCTTGTTCCCGGGGGAAGGGAGTACTATCACGAGAGGACCGGACTGATGTACGAGATACGTTTTCACGGCCGTGGCGGGCAGGGGGCTGTCCTGGCCGCCAAGATTCTGGCCAAGGCGCTGGTAGAGGAGGGCAAGCACGTCAAGGCCATACCTTCCTTTGGTTTTGAGCGCAGGGGTGCGCCGGTGGAGGCATACCTGCGCTTCAACGACAGGGAGATCAGGCAGATCACAAATATCTATGAGCCTGATTGTATCGTTTGCCTTGACCCTACCCTCCCCAGGTCAGTGGATATCTTCAGGAGCATGAAAGACAAGGGGACATGGGTCCAGGCCACGAAGAAGAAACTGGAAGAACTGGAGGTGTCGGGCAGTGTCGGAAGGGTGGGCCTTTGTGATGCCTTTGGTATAGCGCTCCAGATCTTCGGCAGGCCCATCACCAATTCCATCATGCTGGGAGCCCTGTCGAGGACCACTGGAATAGTATCATTGGATTCCCTTTACAGGGGCATGGAATCCGTGGCCTTCAGGGATGCCGACCTTCAAAAGAACCGGGAGGCGGTAAAAAGAGGTTACGGTGAGACAAGGGTTTACGAACCCGGCGGCAAGGAGCAACAATGAAAAGAGAGGCAAAGGAATACCTTGGGCAGTCCGCCATACCAAATGATTTGTGCCCGGTCGCGACGGAACCAATGGAAATCAGGACCGGGGATTGGCGCGCCGAGAGACCGGTGGTTGACCGGGAGAGATGCGTGAAGTGCGCCACCTGTTGGCTCTTCTGCCCTACCCAGTGTATCGTTGAGAAGGCCACGTGGTTCGAGGCGGATCTGAAAATATGCAAAGGATGCGGCATATGTGCCAGCGAATGCCCGCACCATGCCGTAACCATGGTCGAGGAGGCGGAGGAATAGGAATGGGAAAGACCATTGTCTGTGATGGAAACGAGGCAGCGGCCTGGGGCGTGGCCCTTTCAAGGCCCGACATGGTGGCCGTCTACCCGATTACACCGCAGTCCTCCCTCGCAGAGTATGTCTCTCAATTCGTTGCGGACGGTATTATCAAGGCCGATCTTATGGACGTTGAAGGGGAACACAGTGTCCTTTCGGTCCTCCAGGGGGCTTGCCTCGCTGGCGCAAGGACCTTCACCGCCAGTTGCGGCCAGGGTCTCGCCTTTATGTTCGAACCCTATTACAGGACCGCACCTTTGCGGCTTCCCCTGGTGATGTCAATTGTAACAAGAGACGGAATAACCCCCCAGAGCGTGTGGGGCGGGCAGCAGGACGCCATGACGGTGAGAGAGGCAGGCTGGATACAGATGTACGCAGAGAATTGCCAGGAGATACTTGACACCGTGATCATGGCTTACAAGATCGCGGAGAACCGGGACGTCATGCTTCCTGTAAACGTGTGTCATGACGGCAATTACTTGTCCTATGGGGTTGAAAAGGTGGATCTGCCTGACCAGGAGGAAGTGGATGACTTTCTTGATGAGAAGAATACCAACTGGCACGTTGCCCTTGACCCTGAGAGACCCATGGGAGTGGACCCCCTGACAGGGGGCTCAGGAGGTGTGGGGCCCAGGCTTTTTCTGCGGTACAGGAGGGGCCACTGTCGGGCGATGCAAAATGCCCTCAGGGTCATAACCGAGGTCCACGAGGAATGGACAAAACGCTTCGGACGATCCTACGGCCCCCTGATAGAGACCTACAGCCTGGAAGGAGCCGACTATGCCATTGTCACCATCGGCAGCATGAGCGGGGCGGGAAAGGACGCAGTGGATGATGCCAGGGAGAATGGAGAAAAGGTGGGTCTGATCAGGATCAAGACCTTCAGGCCTTTTCCCCTCAAGGCCCTTTGCGGCGCCCTGGCCAGGGTGAAGGCAATAGGTGTAGTGGACCGCTCCGTGAGCTTCGGCTGGAATTCCGGCCCCGTATACCAGGAACTTTTGTCGGCCCTCTATCACATGGGCGGAGAAATCACGGCCCTGAGCTTTATAGGCGGTCTCGCGGGTGCAGACATAACGGTCCACCATTTCACCAGGGTCATAGAAACCACTGCCCGGGCCCTGATGGGTGAAGCGCCTATGGGGCCCATTTGGCTCAATGAAGAGGATTAGAACCGGGGTGCTGGAAATGGCGAAATGCAAGTATCTCATAGTCGGCGGGAGCCATGCGGCTCTTTCCGCCGCGGACTCCATCA
>JAFDIC010000190.1 GCA_019308525.1 Deltaproteobacteria bacterium | reverse complement strand
AAAACATCATCGAGGCAAGCTGGCAGGCCCTGGCAGACAGCGTACAATATAAGCTTTCCAAGAGGATGAACGCTGATTCCGCAGATGGAAAGACGAAGATGGAAAAGGCAACAGAAAAGGAGATTGATACCGCAGATGACCCCGGCAAAAAGGGGAATCTGCGGGGGGTCCTTAGCGGATAACCTTTCCATGCAACTATCTGATTTTTATACGAATACTGATCAAAGGAAATGGAGGTTACCGGGAGATGGACCGAATAATGATTTTTGATACGACTTTGAGGGATGGGGAGCAATCCCCTGGCGCGAGCATGAACGCCGCTGAAAAACTCAGGCTGGCGATAAAGCTGGAAAGGCTGGGGGTCGATGCCATTGAAGCAGGCTTCCCGGCAGCGTCGCAGGGAGACTTTGAAGCGGTCAGGATGGTGGCCGAAAAAGTGGAAAATGCGGAAGTGGTAGCCCTGGCAAGGGCATCCAAAGAGGATATAGACGCAGCCTGGGGGGCGATAAGGGAAGCCGCCCGCCCGAGGATTCATACCTTTATCGCAACTTCTGACATACATCTGGAGCACAAGCTCAAGATGACCCGTGAACAGGTGGTCAGGGCTGCCGTAGAAGCGGTAAGATATGCGAAATCCCTTACCGAGAACGTGGAATTCTCAGCTGAAGACGGATCCAGGAGCGACAGGGATTTTCTCTGTCGTATATTTGAAGCGGTGATAGAAGCTGGTGCAACCACGGTGAACCTGCCGGACACGGTGGGATATGCAATGCCCGATGAATTCGCTGAGCTGATAAGCTATATCAGGAAACACACGCCAAATCTGGAAAGGGTGGTCCTGAGCGTACATTGCCACAACGATCTCGGGTTAGCCACAGCAAACACCCTTGCCGGGTTGAAGTCAGGCGCTCGCCAGGCGGAAGTCACCATCAACGGGATAGGTGAGAGGGCAGGCAACACTTCCCTCGAGGAAGTGGTCATGGGGCTTTACACTCGCAGGGACTACCTCGGTCTCACGACCAACATTGACCCGAGGGGGATCTATCCCACGAGCAGGCTGGTAAGCATGGTCACGGGAATTGTAGTGCAACCCAACAAGGCCGTGGTGGGAGCAAACGCCTTTGCCCATGAGGCTGGAATACACCAAGACGGGGTCCTCAAGCACAGGATGACCTATGAGATCATGGAGCCCGAGACCATTGGGCTCACCAGCAATCGATTGGTGCTGGGGAAACACTCCGGGAGGCATGCCTTCAAGAAAAAGCTGGCGGAGTTGGGGTATGAGCTTGGAGAGGAGGATTTGAACCGGGTGTTCGAGAAGTTCAAGGAGCTTGCGGACAAGAGAAAGGAGATCCTCGACGAAGATATCGAGGTATTGATCGCAGAGGAGATCCTGAGGGTCCCGGACAAGTACAAGCTGGAGTACTTGAATGTGGTGAGTGGTACGGTGGCTGTGCCCACTGCAACGGTAAAGCTGGAGATAGACGGTGAAACCAAGCAGGGGGCTGGATTCGGGGTCGGACCCATTGATGCCACCTTCAACACCATAGCCAAACTCACGGAGACCCGCTCGAAACTAATCCGCTTCACGATCAACGCCATCAGCGGGGGGACGGATGCCCAAGGTGAAGTAACGGTCCGGTTGCAGGAGAACGGCTTGGTCGCCCTTGGAAAGGGCGCGGACCCGGACATATTTACAGCAAGCGCCAAGGCATATGTAAATGGACTGAACAGGCTTGAGTACCTCAAAAACAATCCTTCCCTGGCCATGGAAGAAAGGGGACTGTAACCAGGTATTGACATCCTGTCGGGGGGGGACCTATGATACGCTGTCTCCGGCCTAGTCTTGAGGTGAACGAAATTGAAGGGGGATTCTTATGAAGAGGAGCCGGGTTGGACGATGAAACATCCCATGACCATAACGGAAAAGATCCTGTCATCCCATGCGGGGGTTGAGCGCGTCATTCCGGGAGATCTCATAAGGGTCAATGTGGACCTGGCCCTTGCCAATGACATTACAGCCCCTCTTGCCATCAAGGTGTTCAGGGAGATAGGCATCGCCGAGATATTCGACAGGGAAAAGGTGGCCCTGATACCCGATCATTTTGTGCCCAACAAGGATATCCAATCAGCCCAACAGGCAAAGCTTGTCAGAGATTTTGCCAAGGAGCAGGATATCACCCATTACTATGAGCTGGGGGACGGAGGCGTAGAACATGTGATCCTTCCCGAGAAGGGCCTTGTATTGCCCGGGGATATCGTTATCGGTGCGGATAGCCATACTTGCACCTATGGCGCCCTGGGCGCCTTTGCGACCGGTGTGGGCAGCACTGATCTTGCTGTTGTTATGGCGACGGGAAGGACGTGGCTCAAGGTCCCTCCGACAATAAGGGTGGAATACCGGGGCAGACTCCAGGAATGGGTGGGGGGAAAGGATCTGATTCTCTATACACTGGGCAGGCTTGGAGTTGAAGGCGCGCTGTACCGGAGCATGGAATTCACGGGTGAGGTTATCAGAAACCTTTCCATGGATCACAGGCTCACGATGGCAAATATGGCCATAGAAGGAGGTGCCAAGAGCGGCATCATAGAGCCTGACGGGATAACCCGGGACTACATCATGAAACGCGCTCAAAGGGAGCCGGTGTTCTTTGAAAGCGACGAGGGTGCGGTATACGAAAGGACGGTGGATATTGATGTGGACCAGATCGAGCCCCAGGTAGCATACCCCCACTCCCCGGACAATGTGCGGCCTGTTTCCGATGTGGAGCTTATCGCCATCGATCAGGTTGTCATAGGCTCATGCACCAACGGAAGGATGGAAGACCTGGAGACAGCGGCAAGCATCCTGAAGGGCCGTTCAGTACATGAGGGGCTCAGACTGATTATTGCTCCAGGTTCGGCGCTGATTTACAAAGAAGCTGTAAGAAGGGGAATTATCAGCACGTTCCTTGATGCCGGGGCGGTAATCAGCCCTCCCTGCTGCGGGCCGTGTCTGGGAGGCCATATGGGAGTCCTGGCCGAAGGAGAAAGGGCTCTGTCCACCACGAACAGGAACTTCATCGGGCGTATGGGCCACCCAAAGAGCGAGGTGTTCTTGTCAGGGCCGGCGGTTGCGGCAGCTTCAGCCGTTAAGGGGAGGATCTGTTCGCCGAAAGAACTATGAATTGCCCTAAGGGGCATTTGAGGGAGAGTATGATTTTTAGAGGTAAGATATGGAAGTTTGGAGACAACATCGATACTGATGTCATAATTCCTGCCAGATTTCTAAATGTTTCAGACAAGGAGACACTGGCCGGGAATTGTTTCGTCGACGTTAGGCCGGGATTCAAGGATGGGGTTGAACCGGGAGACATCATTCTTGGAGGGAGAAACTTTGGGTGTGGTTCCTCAAGGGAGCACGCCCCCTGGGCAATAAAGGAATGCGGCATTGCCCTTGTGATCGCAAGAAGTTTTGCGCGGATTTTCTACAGAAACGCCTTCAATATCGGGCTCCCCTTGCTTGAATCAGAAGATGCATGGGACATGTTCTCCGATGGAGACCGGGTCAGGGTAGACTTGGGCACGGGGGAAATCAGGGGTGAGGAGGAAGGGCAGAAGGCACGGGCCAAGGCGATCCCGGATTTCATGATGGAGATTGTCAGGGCAGGCGGGCTCGTGGCATATATCAAGGAGAAGGGGTCTTTCTAGCCCTGTGCAGGGATGCACCGGGGCCTGTTGGGCCATTCTCAAAGATACGGGCCGTTCGGGATCGAAGGAAGTCAAGGGTATCGGAAGTGGAGCAGGTAGAGGGTAGAGATCTGAGGTCATTTTTTCACGGAGGATCAAAAGGCGATGATAAGTGACAGGGTGAAGAGGGGTATTGACCGCGCACCACATCGATCCCTCTTCAAGGCTATGGGGTATACGGATCAAGAAATAGAGAGACCCTTGATAGGAATAGCCAATTCGGCAAATGACATCATACCGGGCCATATCCATCTCGATAAGATTGTCGAGGCTGTCAAGGCGGGGGTTTACATGGCTGGGGGGCTGCCTCTTGCCTTTGGAACAATAGGGGTGTGTGACGGCATCGCCATGAACCATGTGGGGATGAAGTACTCCCTTGCCAGTCGAGAGCTTATAGCGGATTCCATAGAGGTCATGGTGAAGGGCCATGCCTTTGATGCAGTAGTGTTGGTCCCAAACTGTGACAAGATAGTGCCTGGTATGTTAATGGCGGCCGCAAGGTTGGACATCCCCTGTATCGTTATCAGTGGGGGTCCCATGCTTGCGGGGAGACATCCGGAGGAGATGGGCAGAGAGATAGACCTGGTAACCGTATTTGAGGCGGTGGGTGCCGTTCGTTCAGGCAAGATGGCCCGGGAGAGCCTCGATGCCATCGAAAACGAGGCATGTCCGACATGCGGCTCCTGCGCCGGGATGTTCACTGCCAATTCCATGAACTGCCTCAGCGAGGCTATAGGGCTGGCCTTGCCCGGCAATGGCACCATTCCGGCGGTAATGGCAGCAAGGACAAGGCTTGCGAAAGAAGCAGGAATGAGAATCATGGGGCTCCTGGACGGGGGAATCACGGCCAGGCGGATATTGACACAGGAGGCCTTTACCAATGCCCTCGCGGTCGACATGGCCCTCGGGTGTTCGACAAACACGGTCCTTCACCTTCAGGCCATTGCAAACGAAGCGGGTGTCCCCATCAGTCTGGATAGGGTCAACGAGGTGAGCCAGAGGACGCCAAATCTCTGCCACATGAGCCCTGCCGGACGGCACCACGTGGAGGATCTGGACAGGGCAGGTGGTGTAAGTGCGGTCCTGAAGGAGCTTGCCGCAGCAGGCCTTATCAACGAGGGATGTATGACCGTAACGGGGAAGAGCGTGGCGGAAAACATCAAGGATGCCATGATCAAGGACTCAACGGTCATAAGGAGCACGAAAGATCCCTACCATAAGGAAGGGGGTCTCGCAATCCTGTACGGCAACATGGCACCCGGGGGTTGCGTGGTCAAGCAATCCGCCGTATCCGAAGGCATGCTTCATCATGAAGGGCCGGCCAGGGTCTTTGATTCGGAGGAAGAGGCGACCGAGGCCATAATGGGTGGAAAAATAAAGGAAGGAGACGTGATTGTAATCCGTTATGAAGGACCGAAGGGCGGACCCGGGATGAGAGAAATGCTTACACCAACGTCTGCTATTGCGGGCATGGGACTTGATGAGAGTGTAGCCTTGATTACGGACGGGCGTTTTTCAGGGGCAACAAGGGGTGCCTCCATAGGCCATGTTTCACCGGAGGCCATGGAAGGCGGACCAATCGCCCTGCTGAAGGATGGGGACAGGATTGTTGTTGACATCAAGGAGAAGCGGGTGGATGTCCAGGTGAGCGAAGAGGAGCTGAACAGGCGAAAATCGAAGTGGAGACCACCCGAAAACAGGATTAAGACCGGGTATTTGTCCAGGTATGCAAGGAGCGTGCTTTCAGGAAGTGAAGGGGCCATAGTCAAATAGAGAATCTTGAAAGGAGGGTGGACCATCAAATTGACAGGAGCACAGATATTGGTAAAGGTACTCCAGGAAGAGGGAGTGGATACCATTTTCGGCTATCCTGGGGGGGCGGTCATTGACATCTACGATGAGCTGGTCAAGTCAGATATCAAGCATATTCTCGTCAGACACGAGCAAGGGGCTGTCCATGCGGCGGACGGATATGCCAGGGCATCGGGCAAGGTGGGCGTATGCCTTGTTACTTCTGGGCCGGGCGCTACTAACACGGTGACGGGAATAGCGTCGGCCTACATGGATTCCGTGCCGATCGTAGTCCTTACCGGACAAGTGCCGACCCAGCTCATCGGGAACGATGCTTTTCAGGAGGTGGATATCGTCGGCATAACAAGGCCTTGCACCAAGCACAACTACCTGGTTACTGGCGTTAGAGACCTTGGAAGAATCATAAAGGAGGCCTTCTACATCGCAAGGACAGGAAGGCCTGGCCCTGTTCTGGTTGACCTGCCGAAAGACTGCGTACAGGCAACCACCCAGCACAGGCCCATCAAGGAGATACAGCTCAGGTCCTACAAACCCACCTATGAACCAAACGTGAAGCAATTACCAAAGGCCATTAGGCTGATAAAGGAGTCCAAGAGGCCCGTGGTCTTTGCGGGGGGAGGGGTAATCCTTTCCGGCGGGGCACGTGAATTGAAGTACTTTGCCAGAAAGATTCAGGCACCCGTTACATCCACCCTCATGGGCCTGGGGGCCTTTCCTGCCAAGGACCCCCTCTGGCTGGGAATGGTAGGAATGCACGGGACGTACCGCGCCAATACCTCTACAGGCGAATGTGACCTGCTGATAGCCATTGGTGTGCGTTTCGATGACCGGGTCACAGGGAAAACGGATTCCTTTGCAAAGCAGGCAAAGATAATACATATTGACATTGATCCCACGTCCATCCGGAAGAATATCCTGGTAAACGTACCCATAGTGGGTGACTGCAAGATCACGCTCAGGAAGCTGAACAAGATGCTGGACCAGGAGGATCTGGGAGACCTTAAGAAGCTACGAAGACCCTGGCTGCGTCAAATCCATGAATGGAAGTCAAGAGAACCCCTCGCTTACGAGCAAAAGGATGTGATAAAGCCCCAGTTTGTGGTTGAAAAACTCTATGAGTTGACGAGGGGCGAGGCCATCATTACCACAGAAGTGGGACAGAACCAGATGTGGGCAGCCCAGTTCTATCAATTCAACCATCCCAACAGGTTCATTACATCGGGAGGGCTGGGCTGTATGGGGTTCGGCCTGCCGGCTGCCGTGGGTGCGCAGGTTGCCTGCCCTGACAAGCTGGTAGTGGATATCGCCGGAGATGGAAGTATCCAGATGAATATCCAAGAACTGGCCACGACCATTCAATACAACCTCCCAGTGAAGGTGGTGATACTCAACAATAGATACCTGGGGATGGTCCGCCAATGGCAGGAACTGTTCTACGATAAATGCTATGCATGCACGGACATGGAATGTACGCCCGATTTCGTCAAGCTGGCAGAGGCCTATGGGGCGGTCGGGCTCAGGGCCACAAAGCCGGAGGAGGTAGAGCAAGTGTTGAGCAGGGGCCTCTCAACCCCAAGGCCTGTTATCATGGATTTTGTGGTGGAGAGGGAGGAATGCGTATATCCCATGGTGCCGTCCGGGGCCTCGATCACGGAAATGCTCCTGGTCTAGTCAGTGCCCCCAGGGTGCGGTCAGAAAGAGTGAAATGCAGTGTTTTGTAAACAGGGACTCTACCAGGGTGCCCATATCTATTGAAGTTTCTTTCCGAAGGGATTTGACCAGATTCCCGGGTTTCGGGTGTTTTGCCCGAGTCCGGTCAGGGTAAGGACATAATAAGAGGACAAAGATATGAAAGAGAATGGTGCGGAAAAGCACATACTT
>JAFDIC010000189.1 GCA_019308525.1 Deltaproteobacteria bacterium | reverse complement strand
GAAGAACCACGGGCCGCTGTCTCATGGGAGGCAATCCTTTACACCTCAGGCGGTCCAATGAGAGCCCGGCTAAGAAATGTGACTCGCGGGGGGGCGTTTGTTGCCTGCGAATATCCTCTGTCCCCCAAGGATACCCTTCGCATGACCATCCAGCTCCCCGATGGAAAAGGTGTTGAACTGGAGGCAGAAGTCGTATGGTCCAACGCCAATGTCCCTGAAGCCGAGGTTGTCTTGAGGGGCATGGGCGTGAGGTTTCTAAGGGTCGGTGAAAAGGAGCGGAAAGAAATCAGTGATGCTATATCCCGCTTAAAGGAAGGGGAAAAGGGGCAGGAGAAATAGATACACCTGGAATGGATTCTTGGACAATATTGGGCACCGCCTGGGCCCTTGCAATGGATGCCTTCGCCGTTGCAACGGCTATTGCGGCTGGGCTGTCTGATAGCCTGACCTCGCGTCACGTATTTCGCCTATCATGGCATTTCGGTCTTTTCCAGGCCATGATGACCGTTATTGGATGGCTTGGTGGTGCGGGATTGGCTGCACTGATGGGAGGTATCCACAAATGGCTCGCCTTTGGGCTGTTGAGTCTTCTTGGGCTCCGCATGATCGGGCACTCCCGGCATCCGGAAGGCCGGCAGCGCAGTTACGACCCCACCAGGGGCTGGAGCCTGGTCGGGCTGTCTTTGGCGACGAGTTTGGACGCCCTTGCAGTGGGGATATCCTTTGGCTTGATCGGCGCGGACATATGGTTGCCTGCCGGCGTCATAGGCCTGGTGGCCATGGTCTTGACTTACACGGGGACAAGGCTCGGTAGAAAGGCGGGTCGGCATCTGGGGCAATGGGCGGAGGGCGTTGGAGGAGTTATCCTCCTCATAATTGGCAGCAGAATATTGATCCGACATCTGGTGGGATGATCATGAATGAAAGGGTATTGCTGGCCTTTTTGATGACCCTCCTGGCGGGACTGTCCACGGGGATAGGGAGTGCCATTGCTTTCTTCTCAACACGCACCAACAAGACCTTCCTTTCTGCGGCAATGGGGTTTTCCGCAGGAGTCATGATATATGTCTCCATGGTAGAGATTTTCATGAAAGCCAGGGCCTCCCTGGAACAAGCCCACGGGCGAGTGACCGGGACATGGATAACCACCGGGGCCTTTTTCGGCGGTCTCGTTCTTATTGCCCTGATTGATCGGATCATTCCGTCCTACGAAAATCCCCATGAGGCTCGCTCCATCGAAGAGATGGAAGAGGGGGTCTCCAGGGAGGCACGCCTTATGAGAATGGGGACATTAACCGCCCTGGCAATAGGGATACATAATTTCCCCGAGGGTCTGGCGACATTTTTCAGCGCGCTGGCCGACCCTGCGCTAGGGATAGCTATAACGACCGCCATTGCAGTGCATAATATCCCTGAAGGGATCTCCGTTTCAGTCCCTATCTATTTTGCAACGGGGAGCAGAAAGAAGGCTTTTTGGCTCTCCTTCCTCTCGGGTGCCTCAGAGCCAGTGGGGGCTGTTATAGGTTACACCGTACTGGCATCATTCTTTTCCGATACCCTGTTTGGCATCCTTTTCGCCTCCGTTGCCGGGATCATGGTGTTTATTTCTCTCGATGAATTGCTACCCACTGCAAAGGAATACGGCAAAGGACACGTGGCCATCTATGGCCTGATCTGCGGCATGGGGGTCATGGCCTTGAGCCTGCTCCTGTTTCTGTAAGTCCATGGTAAAGGGGGCGACAATGTGGCCAGCAAGACTGCATAAACGAAGATGGATGTGCTGGATATTGGTTGCAAAGATTACTAACATTGGGATTGGCCTCTTACTTCTCCTTGGTTTTTTCTCTCCGGAGCGGCAGGCCGACGCACAAACAACGGTTTCTGTTGCCGTGAGCATACTGCCCCAGAAGTATTTCGTGGAAAAGATAGGTGGGGAGCGGGTCAGGGCCACGGTGATGGTTCTTCCAGGGGAAAACCCGGCCACATACGAGCCCAGGCCAAGTCAACTGGTGGCCATATCAAGGAGCAAGACATATTTTGCCATTGGCGTCCCCTTCGAAAGGGTGTGGCTTGAGAAATTCACCAGGATCAACCCCAAGATTCAAATAGTAAGCACCGAGCGGGGCATTGAAAAGCATGCCATGGATACATACGAGGACGTGTTTTCGGACCAGGGGCCCCCCTGGATGAGAAGAAGCGGATTGAAGAAGTCGGAGAGGGAAATGTTCATGGATCCGCACGTCTGGCTTTCCCCTCCCTTCGCCATGATCATCGCAAGAAACATGCTCATGGCCTTGTGCTATCTTGATCGGGAACACCGGGATGAATATGAAGAGAACTTCAAGAAGTTTCAGATGGACATTATTACACTGGACAGGGAACTCAGGGATATTTTTTCAGGAATAGGCGAGAAGAATCGATTCATGGTCTTCCATCCTGCCTGGGGATACTTTGCCGATGCTTATGGGCTCAGGCAAATTCCAGTGGAAATAGAGGGCAAGGAGCCCAAGCCCGCCCAACTTCAAGCCATAATCCAGTATGCAAAAAGGCTTGGCATCAAGAAGATCTTTGCACAGCCGCAGTTTTCCACGAGAAGCCTCCACACGATCGCAAGGGCTGTGGGAGCAGAGGTGTCATTTGCAGACCCCCTGGCCATTGAGTGGGCCGGGAACCTCAAGGATCTGGCCCTCGAAATCAGGCCCGCCCTTAGGTAGTGCCTCTTGCCCTTGAAACAAAGATGCCGCGATAGTGCTATCCAAATCCTCTTTCTTGCCCCCTCACATGCGCAATGAGATAGATTTGAAAGGGGACAAGAATTTTCCTTGACAAGGAAAAAGTGTATATCATATACAGTATACACTTTTAGGCAAAATCCATTGCCGAGACGCTCAATGAATCCGCCGAAACAGATCTGGCAGGCCATTGCCGAGGATATTAAGGAGAATATTCTAAACGGTATCTACAAGCCGGACGATCGCCTGAAAGAGACAGAATTGGCCAAGAAATACTCTGTGAGTAAGACCCCAGTAAGGGAGGCATTGCGACACCTGGGAAGTATGGGGTTTGTGGAAATCATACCGAACCGTATGGCCCGGGTGAGCAGAATGCATAAAAAAGACGTTCAGACCCTTTACCGGATAGAGGCCTTCCTGGAGGGGCTGGCAGCACGGGAGGCCCTGGCGAATCTTACTGAGAAAGACCTAAAGAAGATGGAGAATTATGGCGGGTTGATAGAAAAATATTCCGTCGAAAAAAGATCAAGAGAATACGAAAAGGCGAATATTCAATTCCACTCGATCCTGTGGAATGCGTCGAAAAACAGGAAGCTTATTGATATGATCAGCTTCGTGCGGGGACAGCTCCAGAGATTCCGGTCAATTACCAGGCAATATCCGGAACGCTTCAGGGACCTGGCAGGTGATCACAGAAAGATAATCCAGGCCGCTCGGGATAAGGACGGGGATCGAATCGAGGCGATATCCCGCGACCATGTGGAAAAACAAGAGAAATACATTTTGGATATATTGGAAAGGGGCAATCACATTTGACCTTATGTGCCCGGCCTGTTGACCTGCCGGGAGGCAGAGCCAAAGGCCTTTTGCCTGAAATGGCAGGAGAAAAGACGGGACAGGGCGGGCATTAACCTGGAAGAAGAGGGGATACTGCACATGGATCTGGTCAAAACAGACGTATTGGTTATTGGAGGTGGAATAGCGGGTTGTTTTGCGGCCCTTCGAGCCAGTGAACTGGGGAGGGATGTGTTGATTATGGAAAAGGCATCCCTTCGCAGGGGCGGGGCAGTCGGGCCCGGTATGGACCACATCAACATGGGTATATGGCCTAAAGGGATGCTCACACTGGATTATGCCAAGAAAAAGGCCGCCCTGAGCAAAAAAGACCTGCTGGACCCCAATGTGGTTCTCGCCGTGGATAAGGGGGCCTATGCCCGCATCCAAGACCTGGAAAGATTCGGCGTGCCTGTAAGGGAGGATGACGGAAGCTATAGAGTCTGGGAGATCCCGGAGCGGCGTTACAGCTTTGTTTCCTATCGAGGCAGAGATACCAAGGTAAAGCTTGCAGAGGCGGTTCGAAAGACGAACACAACAATAGTAGAACGCACCATGGCCGTGGACCTATTGGTCCATGAGGGGAGGGCCGCAGGTGCAGTGGGCCTCAATGTTCGAGACGGCCATCTAACGGCCTTTTTGGCAAATGCCACGATCGTTTGCACGGGTGATTCCGGTCGGCAATACCTGGAGCCTGACGGCCTCTTCTTGACCTATGAACCTATCACGAATACCGGGGACGCTCAGGCCATAGGTTACAGGTCCGGGGCCAAGCTCGCTAACATGGAGTACATCTATATGGATTATGTCAGCGTCAGGGCAGGAGGGGGCATCGCTGGCATCAAGCCATTTGAGAAGATGGGTATTTTGGTGAATCGAAAGGGTGAGAAGGTTCTACAGGATGAAAAGGACAGTGTCCAGCGAGCTTTTTTGATGGTCAAGGAGATAGCAGAGGGCAGGGGTCCCCTGTACTGGGATTTCCGGCATCTTCCTGAAGAAGTCCTGGCTGCCTATGAAAGGGAGATGGAGCATGAGTATCCCATTACAAAAGAGTGGTTCAAGCAAAAGGGTCTGGACCTGCGAAAAGACCTTATCCCGGTTCAGCTCGTCCCCGCAGCGATCACCGGAGGGCTGTTGATCGATGAGACCTTCACGACATCACTGGAGGGTCTATACGCTGCCGGGTCTTCCTGTGTATATCTTCTTGGCCTGGCGCAAGCGGCGGTATCAGGACACATAGCGGGTGAAAGTGCTGCCTCATACGTTGCGCACTCTGGTGATCTCCGCCCTGATGAAGGTCAGATTTCAGAGATTGAAAAACATGTACAAGGGTATGCTGGACGAAAGAAAGGTATCGACCCCATTTCCTTGGAGGAGGCCGTTCGCAGCATATCAACCGATTACGTGGGGTACTTCAAGGAAGAATGGATGATGAGACACGGCCTTGAGAAGCTCCTGGAACTCAGGGAACAGTACCTTTCAAGACTTGTGGCCAGGAATCCCCACGAGTTGATGAGGTGCCTCGAGGTGAGAAATATCTTCGACATGATAGAGATGCATATTCGGGCCTCCCTGATGCGGACTGAGACGAGGCTCAGAAAAAACGGGCTCTGGCCTCATTACAGGATTGATTATCCGGAGCTGGATCCCGAGTGGGAGAAACTGGTTGTCATTCAAAAAAAAGGGGAGGAGATGGGTCTTTCAACCCACGAGATACCAGATCTAAAGGAGGACTAGCTAGGATGCCCATGAGGATCGATTATCATCGCTGCAAGGGATGTAAGTCATGTTACAGCAATTGCCCCGGTGACGTGATCGGCTGGGACAAGGAGCGCATGATTCCCTATTTGGCATATCCCAATGAGTGCTGGCATTGCGGGGTCTGCAGGATGGAATGCCCGGAAAATGCTATAGAACTTACTCTTCCGCCCCAGTGCCTTTCAGAGACAAATAGGAGGTTTCTCTCTCTTCCAGCCGGGACCGTCTTGAGACGAGAAAACATAGGGATGGTCTAGTTCTTGAATAACCGGGAGGAGAATAAGAATTAAGACAAAAGACTTCGTGGTTCACTATTGCAACAGATATTCCTGGAGCCTTTGAACAAGGAAACGGTCTTGAGCTTAACAGGGTTTTTTCAAAAGCGCGATAATCTTGCCAAGATAATGTTGTTGCTTCCTTCCCTGGGATACCTGTCCTTTTTGTTTTTCTATCCCCTGTTGAGATTTTTTGCCCTTAGCTTCAAGCCGTACTTTACGTTTGAAAACTATGTTCACTTCTTTAGCACCTCTGTGTATGTCCAGGTGCTCGTGAGGACATTCTTGATAAGTTTTGAAGTGACGTTCCTGAGTTTTCTTCTCGGATACCCGATAGCATGTTTGTTGGCGAGGGTTTCTCCTGGGACAAGGAACATACTCTTGATATTCATCTTGTTACCTTACTGGACCAGCATTCTGGTTAGGTCTTTTGCATGGATGATCGTTCTGGGGGCAAAGGGAGTTGTCAATAACTTCTTGATATCCATGGGGGTAATTGGTGCTCCCCTGAAGCTCCTGTTTACCAATTTCGCGGTGGTAGTGGGGATGGTCCACGTGCTGCTTCCCATCATGGTACTGCCCATTTACAGCGTAGTTATCGGGATTGATTCAGCCCTGATAAAGGCTTCCCTGAACCTGGGAGCTTCACCCATCAAGACCTTTGTGAAGGTCTTCTTTCCGCTCAGTCTTCCAGGTGTTTGGTCGGGCTCTCTCTTGGTCTTTACCATCGCCCTGGGTTTTTTTATCACCCCTTCTTTGCTGGGAGGGCGGGAGAGCACCATGCTCTCCATGCTGATCGAAGAGCAGGCAGAATATATCCTGAATCTAAACTACGCGGCGACTATTTCCATTATCCTTATGGTCTGCACCCTTATCGTGGTATTCTTCTACAACAGGTTTATAGGCATGAAGAAAATCGTTTCCGGAGCGCTATGAACGACACTGCTCAAATAGAGGCCGTTTTCCTCAAGAAGCGTTTAAGGTTCAACCACTGGTTCTTCTTCTACCTGCTATGTGCCTTTATCTTCATGTTCCTGGTGATCCCGATACTGGTAATTATCCCGGTCTCCTTCAACCCATCCGAGTACCTGGAGTTTCCCCCGAGGGGCTTCACCTTCAAATGGTACTCGGCGTTTTTTGGGGACTCCATGTGGATGGAGTCCATGTGGAGAAGCTTCAGGATCGCCCTGTGGGTAGCGTTGCTATCTTCGGTCATTGGGACCCTCGCCGCTTTCAGTCTGGTAAGGGGCAACTACAGGGGTAAGGACTTTTGCATGTCTTTGCTCCTTTCACCTTTGATGGTCCCGATTATCATAAAGGCGGTCGGATTTTATTATTTCTTTGCCAAGCTGAGACTGGTGGGGACAGAGCTGGGCCTCGTCCTCGCGCATGCATGCACCGGGCTTCCCTACATCGTCGTTGTCGTATCCTCCACACTCGCTAATTTCGATACGACCCTGGAAAAGGCCTCCATGAATCTGGGGGCAAGCAGGCTCAAGACCTTTTTCAAGGTGACCTTCCCTATCATAAGGCCGGGAATTTTTTCCGGGGCCTTGTTCGCGTTTTTCAGTTCCTTTGACGATCTGATAATCGCCATATTCATCAGCGGGGTCGGTGCGATGACCCTGCCCAAGAAGATGTGGGACGGCATTCGCTTCGAGCTCAGCCCGACCATTACTGCCGTTGCGTCAATCTTGATATTCATCTCCGTTGTTATCTTGATCGCCATTGAGATCACGAGGCGAACAAGAGAGCATTTCAGGTTGAAATAAGAGGGCTAGCAGAAGTCCAGGTTGAGGGTGTTACAAAGAAGTTCGGGAAGATTGTTGCGGTAAACAACATATCCCTGAGAGTCAAGGAGAGTGAATTTCTGACCCTTCTTGGGCCAAGCGGTTCGGGCAAGACCACGACCCTGATGATCATAGCGGGTTTTGAGAACGCCGACTCCGGCCAGGTGTACCTGAACCAGAAGCCAATCATCAATATTCCGGCCCACAAGAGGAACATAGGCATGGTCTTTCAGCACTATGCCCTGTTTCCCCATATGATGGTGTTTGACAACGTGGCCTATACGCTAAGGATAAGAAAGATAAACAAGTCCGAAGTCAAAAAAAGGGTCGCTGAGATACTCAACATGGTGGAGCTTGGTGAGTACGGAGAGAGATATCCAAATCAGCTCAGCGGTGGACAGCAGCAACGGATAGCGCTGGCCAGGGCGCTTGTTTTCAATCCACCTCTGCTCCTCCTGGATGAGCCCCTTGGGGCCCTGGACAAAAATCTCAGGGAACAAATGAAGCATGAAATAAAGCGAATCCAGAAAGCCTTCAACATCAGCGCTATTTATGTGACCCATGATCAGGAAGAGGCGTTGACCATATCTGACAGGATTGCGGTCTATAACAGGGGTGAGATACAGCAAATAGGAACGCCTGAGGACCTGTATGAGAACCCTTCAAACAGGTTCGTGGCGGATTTTATCGGCATCTCAAACTTCATTCCCGTTCGATTCGCCGGCGAGGAAGGAGGGCTGATGGTCTGGGTTGATGTTGAAGATGAGACCAAGAGATACCTTACACTCAGGAACGAAGTCGACGCGCCGGGTGCAAAAAAGGACCTGGCCATCCGGCCGGAGAAGCTCTTCTTTGTTCAAGAAGGCGGAGGACACAAGAACATCATGGAGGGGGAAATAGCAGATATCATATACACCGGAGATAGCCGGAGATACAAGGTAATGGTCATGGGATCCAGACAGATCGAAGTCAGTTGTCAAAACCGCTGCGGAATAGAGAAGTATGAAACAGGTGACAGGGTTAAGATCAGCTGGCATATGGAAGACTGCAAGGTCCTGTGATGAACGTCGGAGGTCCGTGGTTACCTCGCACCCTGAAAAGGTTTGCGGGGGTATCGTCAACCAAACAATCATTCGAGAGAGGAGGGTTCAAACTATGGAACAAGGGTTCAAGAAGGTTGTCTGGGTTGCTGTCCTGATCTTGTTTTTCGCTGCTATTTTCGGCCTGGCTCCACGCAGCGCATCAGCCAGGACAAAACAGCTTGTGGTATGCAATTTCGGAGGCTATTCACAGAAGGTTTTGTCCAAGGTCTTCTTCGAGCCGTTCAAGAAGGAGACAGGAATAAATGTCATAGGAACGTCCCCCCCCAGACTACCAAAGCTAAAGGCGATGGTGGAATCAGGAAACGTAGAATGGGATGTCGTGGTGCTCTTGGATAGCTGGGTGGAACGGGCCAGCAGGGCCAATCTCCTGGAGCCCATCGACTATTCCAAGATCGACAGGGAAGATCTCTACCCTGATGCCGTATCAAAATATGGAGTGGGGATTTTCTTTTTTGCGACAGGCATGGCCTACAACAAGGGAGCTTATCCCCATGGAAACCACCCAAAGACCTGGAAGGATTTCTGGGACGTAAAGAAATTCCCCGGCAAGCGTGGCATGTACAAAGGGGCAATGGAGGTCCTGGAGTTTGCCCTCATGGCGGATGGAGTTCCCATTGACAAACTGTATCCCTTGGATGTGGACAGGGCTTTCAAGAGCCTTGACAGGATAAAGCCCCACATTTCACTGTGGTGGAGGCGCGGGCAGGAGCCCATACAGGCCCTGGTCCAGAGGGAAGTTGACCTGAGTACGGCGTGGCTGACACGAGTAATCGGGGCGCAGCGAGGTGGGGCCCCGATCGCTCCCGTGTATAACCAGGCCATACTTCGGGTAGACATGTGGGGTGTTCCGAGAGGATGTAAGAATAAGCAGGCAGCTATGGATTTTGTCGCTTTCTCCACCGATCCCATGCGGCAGGCCCTGCTGACCAATCTGCTGCCCTATGGGCCGGTAAGCAAAAAGGCATTTGATTACATTTCGCCCCAGGTAGCCGAGAACCTGTTCAGCGCCCCCAAGAACGC
Source organism: Deltaproteobacteria bacterium (assembly GCA_019308525.1). The sequence continues at coordinate 2,238 of JAFDIC010000189.1, read as the reverse complement.
TTCGAGGATGGTCCTGCTCAATCCGGAGGGCAGGATATGGTGGGGCGAAAACGAGGCACGGGTCCTGGAAAGATTCCAACAATGGCTCCTCAAGTAGAAGGCCTCACTGCAACAGGTCATTGAGATTGTCCCGGGGAAAAATGGGACGAAGATCCCGTTCCCCCCGGGGCTGAAGAGGAGAGTCTGATGATTGACAGGAGGATAGATCTGCTTACGGATGTGCTTGTTATCGGCACCGGGATTGCGGGTGTAAGGGCCGCGATTGAGGCAAAGAGGTCGGGCCTGGAGGTTCTGATCGTCGATAAGAGCCTTTTGGGACGTGCGAGCTGTTCCATATATGCCGGCGGGATAGTCCACCCCAAGATCCCCAAGCACATGGAGAGAATGGGATTCCAGGTTCCGAACAAACTTGGCATACCCATTGATAAACTCATGAGGAAGTTTCTGGAAGAAGGGGTAGCGCTGGGATGGGGCTATCCGTTCTTGGATGACCAGCGGCTCATGATGACCATCGCTGTTGAGCTCGGAATAAGAAATGAAGAACTCAGGGATTTTGGCGTAAAAGATCCCTATCTCCAGCATTATCTGGCGCAACCAGGATTGTGGGGCAAGGACATCTTGCTTCCAATGATAAAGTACATGAAGGATATCGGCGTGCAGACCCTTGAAAGGGTCATGATAACCGATTTGATCACCGAGGAAGGCAGGGTACTGGGGGCCCTGGGTTACGGCATGGACACAGACGCCCTCTATAGTATTAATGCTAGGGCGACAGTACTGGCTAGCGGGGGCGGGGCACAGGTATACGAAAGAACATATTCACCTACACGGATCACGGGGGATGGATTCTCCTTGGCCTATCGGGCCGGTGCCAGATTGTGGGAAATGGAACTGATAGGCTGGGAGAACTGGTTTTGCGTGGAACCAGGTTGTCCCCAATGGTGGATTGCCTATTCTCACGGGAGAATGAGGGGAAACCTGGTAAACAGGGATGGAGAGGCCTTTTTCGAACGCTATGCCAGGGAGTTCGGTTGCCTTGGCGAGGAAGCCACCCTGTCCCTCGATGATCCAATGGACAAACGATATGGGAAACCCATAATAGAACTGGTCCACTACTTTGCCCGGGCCTCCGCAAAGGAGATTCAGTCAGGAAAGGGAGACAATGGGGCTGTTCTCCTGGACCTGAGAAATGTACCCGAGGAGCTTTGGACCATAGAAAGTCCTGGAATATTCGCCCTAAACATGTTCAGAAACCATGATTGGAAGACCAAGCCGATACATATTGCCCCGGCTGCGGAAAAGAGCTGTGGGGGTATTCACATCAATGAGCGCTGTGAGACGTCACTGCCCGGTCTGTATGCGGCAGGAGAGGTAGCCTCTGGGTCTTCCATGCCCTTTTGTCTTGTCACAGGAGTCCTTGCCGGGCGCTTTGCCTCCAAGTATGCCCATGAAATAGAAGACAGGGCTCCCTTCAAGGAGGGTGACCTCTTTGAAGACAGGGAAGAGCAAATCAAGACGATCACATCGCGTTCTGCTGTCCAGGCAGGGCATCCAAGAGAGATCAAGGATACCTTGAGGCCGATCATGATGGAATATGCGGGTGTCTTGAAGTCAGAGGAAGGACTAAACAAGGCCTTGAACCTTGTCGAGCAGATCAGGGACGAAAGGATTCCCCGCATCTTTGCCCGCACTAAAAGGGAGTTGCGGGAGGCCCTGGAGGCCATAAACATGGTCGCATACGCAGAGATGATCATTAGGTCTGCCCTTTACAGGAAAGAGAGCCGGGGGTTACATCAGCGGGCTGATTTCCCCAGGAGAGACGATGAAAACTGGCTCAAGAACATCCTCATTGAAAAGGACGAGGGGGAAATGCGACTTCTGGAAGTCCCTGTTGAACTGGTTTGGGAAAGTCCCTGATAGGGTGTTCGGGGCAAAGGGATCTGGGCTTAGACACTGAAGAGAAGAAGGAGACCTTTGTATAACCTTTTTTGGGGAAGGCAACCATGTTGCCGTCTCCAAAATGGATTTGCAAAGCTCTAAGAAGGAGGGCGCCTTAATGCTGGATGTAACATTTGTCATCAAGGAGGATGAGTGTATTGGCTGTGAAAAATGCGCAGAGGTTTGCCCTGTTCTCGCTATCGACTTTGACGAGGAAGAGAATAAGGCCGTTTTCTTCAAGGAAGACAACTGCATTGTCTGCCGCCAATGTATAGACGTTTGTCCGGTTGATGCCGTTCT
>JAFDIC010000188.1 GCA_019308525.1 Deltaproteobacteria bacterium | reverse complement strand
GCAAGGCTGGGCATGGCGCGCACCTTCCAGGTATATGTTGCCTCAGGGGACCTCAATGTAGAGGAAAACGTCATGGTAGGGGCCTTTATGCGGACGAAATCACGCAGCGAGGCCAGATCAAAGGCAAGGAAGATTTTGAAAGAGCTCAAACTGCACTCGGTATCCACCAACCTTGTGAGTGAATTGCCTGTCGCTGCCCAAAAGAGGGTGTCCATGGCCACTGCCCTGGCCTCCGAGCCCAAGCTTTTGTTACTCGATGAGGTTGCCGCTGGGCTCAACCCAACAGAAATAGACGAGATTATGGGCATCATAAAGCACCTACATAACAAAATGGGCATTACCATAATTCTCATAGAACACGTGATGGAATTAGTCATGAGGGTGAGCCAGAGGGTGATAGTGTTAGATTCCGGGCGCAAGATAGCAGAAGGGAAGCCAGATATGGTGGCAAAGGATCCGAGGGTGATCAAGGCATATCTTGGGGAGCGGTATGCAAGAGAGCACGGCCGATAGAATCGGCCGTGAAATGGCCGGACGAGGTTTATTGCTTGTGGGCTGAGCAGATTGGAAGTGCACGCATGGCAAAGGTTTTGGAAGTCGAAGGCATAAAAGTCCGCTACAGCCGGCTCCAGGTGCTCCATGGGGTAACCATGGCAATGGAGGCAGGTGAAACGGTATCTGTCCTCGGGTCCAACGGTGCGGGTAAGTCTACGCTGCTTCGGGCCATTATGGGAGCGCAAAGGATCCATGAAGGGCGTATATTATTTATGGGAAAAGAAATCCACACGCTGCCGACACAGCAGATTGTTCGAAACGGGATCGTGTATGTGCCGGAGGAAAAGATGCTGTTCGGCCCCCTTTCGGTGGAAGACAACCTGAGGCTCGGGGCATATGTGATCGATGATGAGAAGGTAACGGAGGAAAACCTTGAGGCAGTATATAACCTTTTTCCCATATTAAGGGACAGGAAGGAGCAGGCCGCCACGACCCTTTCGGGTGGCGAACAACAAATGGTGGCCATAGGCAGGGGCCTCATGTCCAACCCCAGAATACTTATGCTGGATGAGCCTTCCCTGGGTCTGGCTCCTTTGATGGTGGACGAAGTGTTTGACACGGTGAAAAGGCTTAAGGACAGAGGTATGACCATCTTGCTTGTGGAACAAAATGTGAGGGAAGCCTTGGAAATCGCCGACAGGGGATACGTGCTGCAGACAGGTAAAATAGTGGCAGAGGGAACTTCGAAAGAGCTTCTTGAAAGTGACCTTTTTAGGACGGCGTTTTTGGGGATCTGATTGATTATTATTGGCGCTGATACTGGTGGAACGTTTACAGACTTCGTCTATAAGGACGGGGATCGGTGGGGTGTATACAAGGTCCTTTCAACTCCGTGGAATCCTGCCGAAGCGGTTCTCAAGGGCCTGCGTCATATTGCACGGGGCAGAAAAAAGCAAGTGGTTCACGGCTCCACGGTTGCCACCAACGCAATATTGGAGCGTAAAGGGGCAAAAACTGCGCTGATAACAAATCGCGGTTTTGAAGATGTCCTGGAAATTGGCAGGCAAAACAGATCCCGTCTCTATGACCTTGCCTACAGAAAGGAGCCACACCTGATCCCCCAGGGACTCCGTTTTGGGGTAAAGGGTCGTATCCTTAATACGGGTGAAGAACTGGAGCCCTTGGATGAAAAAGATGTCCGGGAAGCAATAAGAAAGGTTTTAGATGCAGGGGCCGAGTCTGTTGCGGTATGCCTTCTTTTCTCCTATGCCAATCCATCTCACGAAAGGAGGATAGGGGAGCTTATTGGGCCAGAGCATGTCTCCGCTTCGCTCTCCTACGACATACTGAGCGAATTTCGGGAATTTGAGCGCTTTTCCACCACCGCAATCAACGCATATGTTTCCCCCAAGATGCGCAAATACATAGGCTACCTCATAGGGCAACTGGACCCGGGTGATATTTTAAGCATAATGCAATCAAATGGAGGTAGTATCTCGGCCGAGACCGCCATGAGGGAGTCGGTGCGGACCATCCTCTCCGGTCCTGCCGGGGGCGCTGTGGGTGCCTATGAGATAGGTAAGGCCGCCGGATATGAAAAGCTTATTACCTTTGATATGGGTGGCACCTCAACCGATGTGTCACTCATTGATAAGGGCCTGTCCCTTACGGTGGAATCAAGCATCTCGGGCTACCCTTTGAAGGTCCCCATGCTTGATATCCATACAGTTGGTGCCGGCGGGGGGTCCATTGCCTATCTTGACGAGGGGGGCTCACTAAGGGTTGGGCCACAGAGCGCAGGTGCAGACCCGGGGCCGATTTGCTATGGCAGAGGGGAGAGAATCACAGTCACCGATGCAAATCTATATTTAGGGAGACTGCTCCCGGATTTCTTCCTTGGCGGTAGCATGAGACTTCAAGCAAAGCGGCTGGAGAAATACTTTCTGGAGATGGCAAGTGAAGTAGGGGTTGACACTGTGGAGTTAGCCGAGGGAATCCTTGACGTGGCAAACACTGCAATGGAAAAGGCAATTCGCGTGATATCTGTTGAAAGGGGCTATGATCCGAGGGAATTTGTTCTATTCTCCTTTGGAGGAGCAGGGGGAATGCACGCCGCATTCCTGGCCAGGCTGCTTAATATACCGAAGGTACTTGTGCCAGAGAACCCGGGCATCTTGTCAGCTATAGGCATGCTCATGGCCGATGTCATCAAGGACTACTCCTGTACCATAATGAAAAACCAGTTTACCACTACAGGGGAGGAGCTATCGAATCTTTTTGAATCGCTGGAAGACAGGGGCTCCCAGGACTTGGCTTCAGAGGGCATATCAATGGAGAAGATGGTCATGGAGCGCTACCTTGACATGCGCTACGAGGGACAGTCCTATGAAATCATAGTTCCATTTGAAGGGGATTACATTGAGGGTTTTCATTCACTGCATGAAAAGACCTATGGGTACAGAAACGAAGACAAGATTGTTGAGGTAGTTAACATAAGGCTAAGGGCCAGAGGGATACCGGAAAAACCTCGGTTCATAAAACATCAAACAGGCCCGGAAGCCCCTGAGCCGAAAGCCATTGTGGGTGAACAGGATGTAGCTTTTGAGGGAAAGGGCTATAAAACTTTGGTGTATTCAAGGGAAAAACTGGTAAGCGGCAATATGGTTAAGGGGCCGGCCATTATTGCGGAATATTCTTCCACTATAGTGATTCCACCCTTCGCATCGGTCAGGGTGGACGAATTTAAAAACTTGGTTATAGAAGTGATGTCATGAAAGGCCATTCACAAAATAAAGTGAATCCGATCCTGCTGGAAGTCTTTAAGAACCGCTTCTCTTCCATATCCGAGGAAATGGGCGTAACCCTGAACCGTACCGCCTTTTCCCCCAATATAAAAGAGAGGCGAGACTTCTCATGCGCGGTGTTTGACGCCAATGGCGATATGATAGCGCAGGCAGCTCACATACCCGTTCACTTAGGCTCCATGCCCCTTTCGGTAAAATCCGCCATTGATGCCGCAAATTGGCAAGAAGGCGACATGGTGATGCTTAATGATCCATTCAAAGGGGGTACCCATCTGCCGGATATAACAATTGTGGCCCCGCTTTTTGCGAGGGGAGACAAGCCCTCCTTTTACGTTGCCAACCGGGCGCATCACGCAGATGTAGGGGGTATGAGCTCGGGGTCAATGCCGCTTGCCAGGTCCATTTTTCAGGAAGGGCTCATCATACCTCCTCTCAAGATCGTAGAAAGGGGAAAAATCGACCGCAAGATCATGGGCTTTCTCCTAAACAACGTGAGGACATCCACGGAGCGGGAGGGTGATTTTGCTGCTCAGATTATGGCCAATATTACCGGCGTACGCCGGACCACCCAATTGATTGACAAGTACGGCCTGGACGTAGTGGAGTTTTATTCTTCTGCATTGATGGATTACGCAGAGCGCATGACCAGGGACACCATCAGCCGCATCCCTGACGGCCTGTATGAATTCGAAGACTACATGGATGATGACGGCTTTGGCAACGAACGGATACCAATTCATGTTTCAATCGAGATAAAGGGTGATCAGGCGCGGCTTGATTTCACCAAAAGCCACGATCAAGTAGAGGGCAGCATTAACGCTGTGTATGCCATAACACTTTCTGCGGTCCTTTATGTGTTTAGGTCCCTTGTGAAAAGGGATATACCCACCAATGCAGGATGCCTGAGGCCCATTGATGTATTAACACGAAAGGGAAGTATAGTGGATGCCGAGTTTCCCTCGTCGGTAGCCGGTGGAAATGTGGAGACATCGCAGCGCATTGTTGATGTTGTCCTCGGCGCTCTTTCTCAAGCCCTCCCGGAGGAGATTCCTGCGGCCCACCAGGGAACAATGAACAACATAGCCATCGGGGGAGTTGACCCGAGCAACGGCCAACCCTTTGCTTACTATGAGACCATAGGCGGGGGCATGGGCGCTACCGCCCGCAGTGATGGGGAAAGCGCGGTCCACTGCCACATGACCAATACCCTAAACACCCCGGTAGAGGCTCTGGAGTATAGCTACCCATTCCTTGTCACAGAGTATTCCATCAGGCGCGGCACAGGGGGCATGGGAAAGCATCGTGGCGGAGACGGGATTGTGCGGGAGATAAGGCTGCTGGCTGATTCAGAAGTGACGGTGTTATCTGAAAGGCGGCTTATCCCTCCATACGGCCTTTTCGGGGGTGAGCCGGGGGCGGTTGGAAGGAATATAGTCTCAAGGAACGGGGTTGCGGAAAAGATGGGGGGGAAGCTCTCTGTGGCTCTTAAAAAAGGGGATGTCGTCAGAGTTGAAACCCCTGGCGGCGGGGGATATGCAAAGCCCGAGAGTTAAGCCTTGCTAAAGGCCATACAACAATTCAACAGAGTCAACAACGGCCCCTGACTTTTCTCTTGACAGGTAAACTTTCATTTTTTAAGTTAACATACAACCGGAGTTGAGGCGCGGTACTCATAAGTAGCCGGGCAAGAGGGAAACAGGCCCTGCATTTTGACCTTGCCCAGTGAAAGGGTGTGCCGCCGAAGCCTGCTTTTTACCTGTTTGAAAAGCAGGCTGGGCCTGGGGATAATATCCTCAGGACTGTCACGGTCTCTCCGTGGAGCGCTCTCTTGGTCACACGGCAGTTGGACTGTGCTCCAGCTGCTTTTTTTGTATGGGCTCCAAAGTTGCTTTTAGAGCCTGAACCTGAAACAAAAGGAGGTACCAAAATGTTTAGCGGATGTTATACGGCGCTGGTAACGCCGTTCACGGATGATGGTGATAAGGTAGATTATGACGGACTGGAAAGGTTGGTGGAGTTTCAGATTGCTGGTGGCGTCAGCGGGATACTTGCCGTGGGCACGACAGGCGAGAGTCCCACGTTAACCTGGGAAGAACACAACGAGGTGATTCGGCAGGTGACTGAAAAGTGCAAGGGCAGATGTCAGACGATTGCGGGGACAGGAAGCAACAACACCAGAGAAACCATGGAAAGCACAGAGCACGCAGTCCACGTGGGGGCAGATGCAGCCCTGCTGGTAGATCCTTATTACAATGGGCCGAGCTCCCTGGAGATTCGCCGCGAATACGTTGCCCCTGTTGCAGAGAAATTTCCCCAGATTCAAGTGATTCCGTATGTGATTCCCGGGCGCACGGGGGCCCAGCTTTTGCCTGAAGACATCGCGATACTGCACGGGCGGTTCCCGAATGTGGCCGCAGTAAAAGAAGCAACGGGAAACATTGAGAATATGAAACGCACGCGTGAGTGCTGCGGGGATGATTTTACCATCCTTTCTGGCGACGATGATAAAACCTTTGCCATGATGACGGACCCGGAAATCACGGCAAGTGGAGTAATATCAGTAGCTTCCAATATAGCTCCGAGGGCTGTGCAGGATATGGCAACCTTTCTTAAGGAAGGAAATCGAGACGAAGCAGAAAAACTCAGAGTCGCCTTAAAGCCCCTTTTCGGGATTGTTACCGTAAAGACCGAGGAAGACACGCCTTACGGGAGAGTGACATGCCGTGCGAGAAACCCTCTTGGCGCCAAGACCTTGATGGCGATCCTCGGTATGCCCGCCGGGCCGTGTCGCCAGCCGCTGGGCAGGATGACCAAAAAAGGGATTCAGGCAGTATTGGAGGCAGGCCGCACTGTCTGGAAAAACAATCCGGAGATCCTGAAACCTGTTGCCGATTTCTTTGGCGTAGATATCGAGACCAGACTCCATGACGAGTCAATCCTGACAGGGCTGATATATGATGAATACGAATAGGTCTCAAAACGCCCTTTCTTTGCGTTAGTGACCTCCGAGCTAAATACAGCGCATGTAAGCGAGGGCCGAGATAACATACCCGAAGGTCTGTCCGTCAAAAATCAGAAGGCGTGGCGGAACGCCGCATCCAGGGCGTCCCGCTCACTCCTTCCTCAATTTATGACACCCTGCACCTAAAACTCGACAACCAGCGAATGCATAAAAGCGTATGTATTATCTACCTCCTTACCGGCAGGGCCCTGTTTCCAGAAGTCACCGGCGGAAAGATAACCGAAGGTAGCGCTGTAGGTCAGATTGTCCATGAGACCAACTTCGACGCCGAGATTATACTCTACGCCATAGTCGTCATCCCAGCCCGGTTTTTGCTCGTCCGCTGTTGCCGTACCAATAGCTGCATTGAGGGTTACATTTTCGACAGGTGAAAAAGAGGCCGTGGCATAGAGGAGTTTATAGCCTGCGTTTTTAATGTCATTGCTGTATGCACCATCCTTGTTAAGATTGCCGAGGCCGCCAAGATCTCCGCCCACCTTGTCGTTAAAGAGGATGATCAGCGGCTGAAACTCGGTGCAGTATCCGAAGGCGCTGTTTTCGCTGGTATCATTTACGTCGTTGCCTTCAACAAAGGCATAACCTGCGCTTAGATTCACAGGCCCGGCATTAAAGGCGGCATTGACGTAATATTCCCAGGCCCTTTTGTCAACATCTTGTTTATTGTAAAAATCCTGCTCGCCGTGTTTGTAGGCTATCTCGGCCTCAATATCAACAGGTCCAAAAGAGCCAACAAGATAAGGGGTAACCAGGACATCGCTGTACTTATAAAGATCCGCCGTATCCGTATATGGATTTGCATCTGAATTTGACATGTCCCGCAAGTACCTGACCTTGAAACCAGCATTGTATTTTTCTGATGCGTACTTGACATTAACGCCGTACGTGTCCTTATCACTGTCGGACCACCAGAGCGGGTTGCCTGTTACTTTATCAGTTTGTTCGCCTTTATCGCCTTCTTTGTGTTTTGTATAAGCAGCAGTTATTTTAAAGTTGCCGATCTTTTTGAACACTTTGATCTTGTCTGCTTCCTCGTCAATGTTGCCGAAATCCGGTCCCCATATTCCTCTTCCCATGCGCCCGACATGAAGATTGAAATAATCAAACTTGGCCGCGA
>JAFDIC010000187.1 GCA_019308525.1 Deltaproteobacteria bacterium | reverse complement strand
CTCTGTGGCGCCACCAACTGAACGGAGATCTTCTTATCCCCTGCCTTCAGGCGGCTCCGCACTCTTAATCGATGCTACGACAAAATGGGACTACCCGCCAACCTCCCTTCCAAAGAAGGAGTTCATGGAGCGGGCACAGCAGATATGGGAAGAGGAGGGCCTACCCAAGCTAACCCCTGTTAAGCCCTGGTATGGCTATTCCCTGGGGTTCTGGACAAAGGACTTCGAGGAAGAGGCGGACCTCGCCTTACAGGGCAAGCACTTTGTTACGGGTGAAAAACTCGCCAAACAAAGGCACAATCTCACACCCTACAAGGACAAAGGTTAGGGGCTCACGATCCCTTATAAGAAGCGCCATTTTCGGCTCCTTAGGGCTAGGTACAGGCGAAGAGAGGCATGGGGACCGGCCCCCATGCCTCGAGTAAGATCTATTCGTTGAGGCGGTAGTATCAAGTAAACAGGGACTCTTTACAGGTATGTCATGGATTGGGGAATCATCCCTCTCTTTTGCCAAGGCAAGGGGTTGCCATGACCTAGTCATACTTCTACGATGCTGTCAGCCCACCGTCTATGAATATGGTCTGCCCGGTGATGAAATCAGAGGCAGGAGAGGCAAGGAAGACCGTTGCCCCGACACAATCTTCGGGCTGGCCGAGTTTGCCCAGGGGCACGGCTGCCTTGTATTTTTCAGCCAGTTCAGGGTTTCGCTGGATATGGATCGTCCCGGGGGTGATGATCAGGCTTGGACCTATGGCATTGACGTGAATATTATAGGGGGCCCATTCCAAAGCCAGGGTCTTTGTGATCATCCCCACAGCCCCCTTTGTGGCACAGTAGCCTGCGTTGCCCCCGGTATATCCTCTTACTTCCCGGACAGACGAGACATTTATGATCTTCCCCTGTTTCTTCTCCCTCATAACCCTGCCGAAGTGCTTGCAGGCCAACATGGTTCCCCTCACGTTGATGCTGAAGATCTTGTCCCAGTCTTCCACGGGGTAGTCAAAGGCGTCCCTCTTGATATTCAGTCCCATGGCATTGACAAGGATATCCACCGTACCGTGTTTTTCAAGCACGGCATGGACCAACTTTGCCACGCTCTCCTCGTCCGTCACGTCCACGGTAAAAGGGGTCACCTCACCGTTCGTCTCGGACTGAATCTCTTGCGCGGCCTTCTTCAGTGCATCCATGTTCCGGCTTGCGATCACCACTCTAGCCCCGTACTGGCTGATACCCTTGGCCAAGGCCTTGCCGATCCCTCCGGCTCCACCAATTACCACGGCCACTTTCCCGTCCAATCTGAAAATATCCTTCATTTCTCACCCCCAAGCTACGATTGCATCACCTCTCAAAGTCTACCCTGCACCAATCCAACCAACTCTTTAGACGCTTATGTTTCCGTAATGATACGCAACGCAGCTTGCCAGATTCCGCTCTGCGGGGAGATCCGGCTTTTGTGGAAACATCATCTTTCCCATGCGTTGATCAACTCGTCGAAACCTTATGCGAGTGATGCTTTCGGAAAAGCTCCAGATGCAAGGCGAGCGAATCTTTAGGAATGAGGCGTACATGGAAGTACGCCGCAGTGACTAAAGATGAAGCTCAACGCAGCAAATGGGGCTTTTGCGGAAGCATCACACCTTCAGTATTGTGGTTCCGCTATTCCCCATCAACCCGTAAGTCTGGGCCATTGCCACCCTTGCATTTTTCACCTGGCGTTCCCCGCACTCACCCCTGAGCTGCAATGCTGCCTCCACGACCTGCCAGAGGGCCTGGGCACCTATTGCCTCTCCAAAAGAGGAGAAACCGCCGCTTGGGCAGACAGCCACTTTCCCACCGATCTTGGTCTCACCATCCCTTAGCATCTTTTCGGCCTCTCCTTCACCGCAGAACTCACAGGTCTCCAGGTACTGGAGATAATGCCATGAACTGTTGTCCGGGAGTTCAAGCACGTCTACATCTTCCGGTCCTATCCCTGCAAGCTTGTAAGCCTGCTGGGATGCGGAATAGCTCTCACTGAGCATGGGAGCTTCAGCCTTTGCCGGGGCCGAAAGGGCGGATATCCTAATGGTCGGATCACCGTACATGGCACTCCCCATTGTCGATGCTGCGATGGTTACGGCCTTGGAAGTATACTTAGTCGCCTTGTCCGAAGCACAAAGGATTACTGCCGCAGCGCCATCGCTGGTGGCGCATATCTCGAAAAGTCTAAGCGGATCGCAGACCACTTTAGAGTTGAGGACTTCTTCGAGGGTGTACGTCTTTTTGTACCGGGCATTGGGATTCAGGGCCCCGTACTGACTGAGCAGGACTTTCACCCTGGCCAGATCTTCTTCGGTCGTCCCGTACTTCTCCATCCTCTTGCGGCACTCAAGCGCCCAGTACGTCGGGTTCGGCATTCCGACCATTCTCCACCTCAGCACATCTCTGTCCTGCCTGGGATTATCTGACTTGGCTGTCAAAAAGCCTTCTGGCGATAAGTCGACGCCCACTGAAAGAGCAGTGTCATATTGGCCCGAGGCAATACTCAAATAGGCAAGCCTCAAGGCAGAGGCCCCCGTGGCGCAGGCATTGTATACGTTGATCACGGGAATGCCGGTTTCACCAAATACACTGGCCAGATACTGTCCGGAGAGGTGACCCGCATTTCCTCCCCAGATATAGATACCGGAACATATGGTTTCTATGTCCTTCCATTCAATGTCTGCGTCCTTCAGGGCATTGGAAACCGCAACGGTCCCAACTTCCACAAATGTTTTTTCGGTGAATTTGCCCCAAGGGTGCAATCCAACACCTATGATAGATACCTCTCTCATATCAGTCCCCTCTCTCGAAACGGTCTATTCGTCAAGAACACGGTAGGCCCATGTTACCACATCTTTGCCTTCCTCATCCTTATACAGGGTGAACGTGGTTGTCTCTACCTCGAGTCCCACTCGCAGCTTGTCCGACTCACATCCCACCATGATGCCCACCACCTGAATGCCCTCCGGGAACTCCACCAATCCTATTGAATACGGAGTGATATCCCTGTCGGTCTTGAAGGGTGGCGGAGGCATATAATACTGGACGGTATAGCTGGCCAGCTTCCCCTTTTTGCTCAGAAGGACCTCCTCTACTCCTTCCCTTGAGCACCCGGGCCTGTGTTGCGCGTGATAGGCAGGGAAAAAATAGGTTCCACAGGAATTACACCTTGCGCTGATCAACCTGACCCCATCTTCTGTCCAGGTGAACAGGTCCGGTAATGCCGCAACCTCGTTACCCTTTTCTGTAACATATTTCTCCATCTTCAAATCCCCCATCATGTTGACTCTTCCGATTTCGGTGGCCTTCAAGGCCTTTATTACCTTCCCTTGTACTTGGGTTCGCGCTTTTCAATAAAGGCTTCTATGCCTTCGGCCTTGTCCTCCGTGGTAAGGGAAAGGCTATACAGTTCACGCTCATAAGCAAGCCCTGCTCCCAGATCAGTGCGCATCCCCCTGTTTATTGCGGCCTTGGCCAGCCTTACGGCTGCGGAACTCTTCCTGGATATCTTCTGGGCAATCTCCCTTGCCCGGGCCATCAACTCTTCTGCCGGTACTACCTTGTTCACGAGGCCCATGCGTTCCGCTTCCCTGGCGTCGATTATGTCCCCTGTAAATATGAGTTCCTTGGCTCTGTGGACTCCTATCATCCTCTGGAGTCTCTGCGTCCCTCCCCCGCCCGGGATGACGCCAATGTTTATTTCCGGTTGCCCGAACTTTGCCTTCTCTGACGCCACAATAATGTCGCACGCCATTACGATCTCGCAACCGCCTCCCAGGGCAAAGCCGTTAACGGCTGCTATGACGGGTTTCTCAAGCTCCTCGATCATCTCCCCCAGCCTCTTTATGTCATGGGCCCCGAGGGGCGTTGTGTCCTTCAGTTCCTTGATATCCGATCCTGCGATGAATGCCCGCCCTTCGCCGGTAAGGATCAAAACCTTTGTGGAATCATCCCCTTTGATTTCCTCGAGGGCCTCTTTGAACTCAAGCCTTGTCTGGTTATTTAGTGCGTTCAAGGCCTCGGGCCGACTGAAGGTGATCGTGGCGATCGGCCCTTCCTTGTTCAAGACAATGTTCTTGTATGCCATTACTCACTCCCTTCTACGTCCTTACGATAGATCCTCATCCCGTACTCGCACAGCTTGCTCAAGGCCTTGATGCCGGAGGCCAGGGAAGTGAACACCGGCATATCCACACCCAGCTTTTCCAGGATGAGGTTCTTGTACTTGTTGTATCCCACGAGCATACACACGATCACCGGTTTACCGTACTGCTGAGCTATCTCTTGAACTATTCTCTTCTCTATGACTTCAACTGTGTACTCGAAACCGGCAAGTATTACCACCAGCGCGTCTATGTTGGGAGCGGAAAGGGAGGCTCTCATGGATTTTTCCAGGGCCTTTGCAAGTCCTATCTGTTCAATGGAGAACCAAAGGTCTATGGGGTTCTTGGGCAGCATCCATTCGGGGAAAATCTCCTGGAGATCCTTCACGCTCCCGGCTGTAAGCTCAGGAAGCCCCAGGCCCCTTTCTTCGCACAGGTCCGAGACAACCACGCCCACGCTTCCGGCCGCCGTTACCACAGCCACCCGATTTCCCCTCGGGATGGGCTGCGTGGAAAACACCTTTGCAAATTCCTTCAGCTCAACGAAGTCCTCCGCCTTGATGCATCCGGATTGCTTCAGGGCCGTGTCAACTATCCTGGCATTACTGGCGATGCTCCCGGTATGGCTTTTTGCAGCCTGGGCTCCCGCCCCGGTCCTCCCCCCGTAGAGGAGTATTACCGGCTTCCTTGGCGTGACATGTCTGGCCAGCCTGACAAACCTGCTCCCATCACTGATGCTCTCAAGATACATTGAGATGACATGTGTTTGGTCGTCCTCTGCAAAGTATTCCAGGAGGTCGTTCTCGTTGAGATCACACTTGTTCCCGATGGAGCAAATCTTCCTGACATTGAGGGTCCTGTTGACAATGATATCCGAGGCCATACCCGCGGCCAGGAGTCCGGATTGCCCTATCATGGTGACGTTTCCCTTGGGCACGTCTTTTATGGGGAAAAAGGAAGTGACCAGGTCCCTGGAGACTATGCCCGTACAGTTGGGACCCATTACCCTGATACCGTTCTTCTTTGCGATTTCCACTATCCTATCCTGAAGCTTCTTGCCCTGCTCGCCTATTTCGCTGAACCCCATCGCTTCGATAATGACGGCCTTGACACCCTTCCTGGCGCAGTCTTCCATGACCTGGGGACTGAACCTTGCGGGTATGATGATGACGACCAAATCCACCTCGCCCGGCACATCAAGAAGAGAAGGGTAAGCCTTCAGGCCGCATACCTCCGTGGCATTGGGATTGATTGGATAGATCTCGCCGGAGAAATCACTGTCTATGATGTTCCTCAGTATGATATTGCCGTCCTTCTTCGGGTTCGTGCTTGCTCCCACCACCGCAACCGATCTTGGTTCAAAAAAATACTTCATGGATACACCTTCCTTTTCTTGCGGTTCCCGCCATTTTTGGCTTTCAATACAACCCCGGGGATTCATCTCAACAAACAGGGGGCTCTGCCCACAGCACTAGCTCGTTCGGAGATCCGGCCTGGGACGACCCTCTCATTGTCAGGCGTTGCGACCTCCTCGACCTCACCCCGTTGCTCAGTTCGATTGTCTTTCCAGGATTATCCTGGCATCCACCACCAGTGCACCGTCCTTGTATGCGAAAACCGGGTTCATGTCGATCTCCTTTATCTCCTCCCTGCCGTCGACAAAGGCTGAGAGCTTAAGGAGCATCTCCTCCAAGCTTGCTATATCAGCAGGATCCTGCCCCCTGTACCCTTCCAGGAGCCTGAAGCCCTTGATCTCCCTGATCATCTCTGAAGCGTCCCTCTTTTCCAGGGGCACTATCCTGAAGGTAACATCCTTCAGGACCTCTACGAAGACGCCTCCAAGGCCGAACATGAGAACAGGGCCGAACTGCGGATCCCTTGTCATACCCATGATGATTTCGATCCCGGGCCTGGCCATGGCCTGCACAGAGACGCCTTCGATTCTGGCATCGGGATACTTGGCCTTGACGGATGCCATGATTTCATCGTAGGCCCTTTCCACTTCGCTCTTGTCCCTGAGATTCACCTTCACGCCCCCTGCGTCACTCTTGTGGGTAATATCCGGGGATGACACCTTCAACACAACCGGGTACCCCGTATCTTCGCTTAGAGAAACGGCTTCTCCCTTGCTGGCAGCAAGCCTGGTGTCCAGGCAGTTTATCCCTGCCCCCCTGAGAACCTCTTTTGATTCGACCTCTGTCAATATGGCCCTTCCTTCTTTGCCTGCCTTGCTCAGAATCTCATCCAAGTTCATCGCACTACCCCTTGTCTAGAGTTTTTATGGGCTTTTCCTACAAGTATCTCTATTCTTCCACTATGGCCACGAGACGCACTATGGATGCCTCTCCATGCTCGTAGCGAATGGGAAAGCACGCAAGGGTGCACCTGATACCCGTTACCTCGTCTATCTGGCCTCCAGCTATCTCGATCCCCGGGATACCCGCCTTGGCCAGGGCAAGATGGCAGGGTTCATATACGGGGAACTCCTCGTTTGCATCCTTCCCCGTCTCTTCCAGGTACTCCTGGTATAACCACGGCGCATACTTGTCCAGGGGACGATGGGCCAGTGGGCTGTCCATGGCTCCTCCGTCTATGGCCACGGCCTTTACCCTCTTCTTTACGAACCACTCGCCGGCATCTTCATAGAAGCCAGGGAAGTAATTGAAGAAGTCATAGGGCTTGGTCTTGAAATACTTGTGCCAGCCTGTGTTCACCACCACGAAGTCGCCTTCTTCAATCTTGGGCTCGGCCTTCTCGAGGTCTTCGGCTGTTATGATATCCCACTTTCCCTTGTGTCTCATATCAATGATTACGCCTGTCCCGTAGCATTTGTCCAGGGAAATCTGGTCGATATTCAACCCTCCCTGTAACACGTGTGAAGGGGCGTCCATGTGGGTAGACGCGTGAAACTTTGTGGTAATAACAGTGGTCAGCTTGTTTACCCCGCCTGGAAAGCGGTCCCTTTCAGGGAAGGATACCCTGTGTATTGATACGTCCGTCATTACCGGCCATGGCCACAGGGGCGTGTTGGCCCCAAATGGTTGAGACAGGTCGTAAAACTTAATGGCCATAATACTTCCTCCTTCCTGGGTTGAGTTCTGTAAAACACCGCGGGATGTCTTTTCAACACGGTCTCAAGGGCACTCTTTTCGAGATATGGCAATCCCTCCCAACCATTGCCTATTCACTTGGCTTCAGGAGGATCTCGCCGAGGTTCAGGTCGGTCCCTGTCCACACATCCAGCTCTCGGCTTTCATATCCATCGTGCTCGATGAGGATACGGTACTCCTTGTCCTTTTCAAGCCCATCAAATTCAAAATCACCGAAG
>JAFDIC010000186.1 GCA_019308525.1 Deltaproteobacteria bacterium | reverse complement strand
CTTTGATGTGAAGATAAAGAAACCGTTGCCTTTCCTGCCGCGGAGGGTCGCAGTGATCACGTCTCCTACCGGGGCCGCCGTAAGGGATTTCCTGAAGGTCATCCGCAGGCGGTTTGCAAATATCGAAATAATAGTGGTGCCGGTAAAGGTCCAGGGGGAGGAGGCGACGGCCGAGATAGTGGAGGCCCTGGAGCTGGTCAACCGGGAACTGGACGTGGATGTGATCGTGCTCACCAGGGGCGGGGGATCCCTGGAAGACCTCTGGGCCTTCAACAGGGAAGAACTGGCCCTGGCGATCAGGGCCTCCAGGGTGCCGGTAGTCTCTGCGGTGGGCCATGAGATAGACGTGACGATCTCGGACCTGGCGGCTGATTTTCGTGCCCCCACCCCCTCGGCAGCCGCGGAACTTCTCGTGGTCGAAAAGGAGGCCCTGGAGGAGAGGCTGGCAACCCTGAGGGACAGGGTCCAATTGGCAATGAGATCTTCCCTGGCCAAGATCAACCAGAGGCTCGAATTCTTGGCAAAAGGACTCAGGGATCCCCGCAAGAGGCTTGCTGACCTCTGGATGAGGCTCGACGAGGTGAGTGGAAGGATCCTGAGGCGCATGGAATTGATTCTCAAGGAAGACCGCAAGAGGCTCCAGGCAGAGGAGCGGACCTTGATACTCCACTCCCCCGCACAAATCATATCGGCCCAGGGAGAGCGACTGGAATTTTGCAGGAAGTCACTGGTCATGGTAGCCTTGAAGAAGTTTCAAGACTATCGGATTGCAATCGAGCGTCTCGAGGGAAAGCTCGGGGATCTCAGCCCCCTGAACGTGCTCAAAAGGGGCTATAGCATAACGAGGAAGTTGCCCGAGATGATAATCCTTAGGGACGTATCAGGGGTTTGCGAGGGGGACAGGGTCAACGTGCGGCTCTCGGAAGGTGGCCTTGACTGTGTTGTAACGAAAGTTACCGAGTAAGGCGCTCCTCACGGGCCGGAAATCAATTTGGGGGTTGAGGCAAGGTGCAAGGATATGGGCTTGTTAGACTACAGTGCATTATTGGGGCGATATTGCTCGCGGTGACGGGAATACTGGTGCATGGGGCGAAGCAGCGGGCACAGGCCCTGGAAGAGGGGGATGTATATCTATCCTCCTCGATTCTTTCCCAGGGAGAAGTGGGTGTCATCAAGGTGAGGAACAGGGGGAGCGCAATGCCCCGCGTTGTCTGGCTCGGAAAGGATGTATTGCTTGGCTCAGTTGCAGGAGGGGGTGATTGGGCCGGGTTCCTGCCGGTCGACATGAGGGAAGATCCGGGGATACGAAAGGTCCTGATCAGGGATGAAGCCGGCAGGTCGCCAAGGCAACTGGACATCAGGATTGTGGCAAAAGAGTTCGGAGTTAGGCGCCTCACCCTTCCGAAGAGGATGGTGGATTTGGATGCCAGGACCCTTGAAAGAGTTCGAAGGGAAGCCAAGATCGTCAGAAAACTATGGAATGAACCGCCGTCACCGCCCAGGTGGGACGGGCCGTTCATAATGCCCCTGGATGGAGAGGTGATCGGTCCTTTTGGAAGGCGCAGCATCATCAACGAACAGCCCAGGGCGCCCCACTCCGGCGTGGACCTGAGGGCAAAAAGGGGTACACCGGTCAGGGCGGTGAACAGGGGGAAGGTCGTACTTGCCGCAGACCGTTTTTTTAGCGGTTTATCCGTGTTCATAGACCATGGGGGCGGTATCTACAGCATGTATTTTCACCTGGACCGGATGGCAGTCAAGCAGGGTGACATGGTGGCAAAGGGGCAGGTGATTGGTTATGTCGGCTCCACTGGGAGGGCCACGGGCCCCCATCTCCACTTCGGTGTCAGGGTCAACGGTTTTCGGGTGGATCCCCTTGGATTGATCGCGATGAGCAGGCGGTTATTTGAATAGAAGGACCTGTTTGGCAGTACAGGAAACGGGACATGTTACTTCAAGGGAGGTATGATGCCTGAAAAGAAATTTGAAGAGGCCATGGAACGATTGGAACAGATCGTCCGAGGGCTTGAAAGCGGGGACCTGTCACTGGAAGAATCTCTCAAGATCTTTGAGGAGGGCATGAACCTCATCAAGTTCTGCTCCAAGAAGCTGGAGGAGGCCGAGCAAAAGGTTACCATGCTCGTAAAGGACAGCGAAGGGAAATACCAGCAGCAGCCCTTTGAACCGGACAACAACAAGGAAGATGAGCGACAAAAACAATAAATCATCGATGCCTTCGAAAAGGCCCCAGATGCAAGGCTCGCAAATCTTTAGGAATGACGCGCACATAAGAGTACGTCGCAGTGACTAAAGGTGCAGCGCAGCGCCGCAGACGGGGCTTTTTCGCAAGCATCTTGGAAGAATCGTGATGGACTTGAGATCCTACCTGCTGGAAAAGAAGAAGATAGTAGACGATGCCCTGGAAGAGTATTGCCCCCGGCCTGAAGGCCCTGCGAGCGAACTGGTCAAGGCCATGCGTTACAGTCTCTTTGCAGGCGGAAAGAGACTGAGGCCCATCCTTTGCATGGCCGGGGCGTCAACGGTGGGAGGTGAGGAGGCTGAAAGCATTGTTCTACCGGTGGCATGTGCCCTGGAGATGATCCACACCTATTCCCTGATACACGACGACTTGCCGGCCATGGATGATGATGATTGGAGGAGGGGTAGGCCGACGAGCCACAAGATATTTGGAGAAGCGGTAGCGGTCCTGGCCGGGGACGCCTTGCTCACGGAGGCGTTTCGACTGATGGCCCATCAAGGTTCATGCGGGCGGCTGGACCCTCATCTGCTGCTCCGTGTCATCAGCCTCGTAGCGGTTTGCGCAGGTCACCAGGGCATGGTTGGGGGGCAGGCGGTTGACATAGAATCAGAAGGCGGTGAAGCGGATGCTTCCCTGGTTGAATTCATACACACGCACAAGACAGGGACGTTGATACTTGCCTCGGTCTCGACAGGGGCCATCCTCGGGGGCGGAACCAAAGAGGAGATCAGCGCGATCAGTTCCTACGGGAAAAAGGTGGGGCTGGCATTTCAGGTTGCGGACGACATATTGGACGTCACGGGCGATAGAAAGACCATGGGTAAGGATGCGGGCAGCGACGAGCGCAAGGGCAAGATTACCTACCCTTCAGTGCTCGGGCTCGACAAGGCGGAAGACATAAAGAGGGGACTGGTGAAAGAGGCGATCGAAGCGCTCGATATCTTTGGTCAAAGGGCAGACCCCTTGAGATACATTGCAAAGTATGTTGCTGAAAGAAACAGGTGATGGCAAAGGACGAGGACAGGAGACTACTACCGAGAATAGGCGGACCGGAAGACCTGAAGGGTTTTTCGAGGGAAGAACTGGTTCAGGTTGCGGCGGAGATCAGGCAGGAAATCATTGAGACGGTCTCCAAGAGGGGGGGGCATCTCGCACCGAGCCTGGGGGTGGTGGAGTTGACAATAGCGCTCCACTACGTGTTTGACGCACCCAAAGACAAGATCATATGGGATGTGGGACATCAGGCCTATGCCCACAAGATCATCACCGGCCGGAGGGAGCGGTTTCCCACGTTGCGCAGCTATGGCGGTATCAGCGGATTTCCCAAGAGGCAGGAAAGTCCCTACGACTCCTTTGACACCGGTCACAGCAGCACCTCTATTTCCGCGGGTCTTGGTATAGCCACCGCAAAGGCCTACAAGGGCGAGAAGAGCAAGGTCATCTGCGTGATAGGGGATGGATCCATGACGGCAGGCATGGCATTCGAGGGTTTGAACCAGGCAGGATACACGGAAAAGGACCTCCTGGTGGTGCTGAACGACAACGCCATGTCCATCGCCCCAAACGTGGGCGCCTTTTCCTCTTTCCTGAGCAGAAAGATGGCAGGGCGGAGGTTCGTCTACTTCAGGAAGGAACTACAAAATTTCCTCAAGTCAATTCCTGGAGTGGGTGAGAACATATTGAACCTGATTCGGAAGAGCGAGGATTCTTTTATCACATTCTTTACCCCTGGCATGCTTTTCGAGGCATTCAAATTCAGATACATCGGGCCTATCCAGGGCCATCGCCTTGACCAGCTCATAGAGACATTCGACAATACCAAGAACCTGGAAGGTCCTGTCCTGGTCCATGTCTTGACGGTAAAGGGAAAGGGCTACGAGCCTGCGGAAAAGGACCCGGCCCATTACCATGGTGTGGGAAGCTTCGACCCGTCGACGGGCACCCCGCAGAAATCGGGCGGGCCGAAGGCGCCCACCTACACGGAAGTATTCGGAAAGACCATGGTCGAGCTGGGCAAGAGGAACAAGAGGATTTTCGCAATAACCGCGGCAATGCCGGAGGGCACGGGCCTGAACGAATTCGCAAAGACCTTCCCGGAGCGTTTCGTGGACGTGGGTATAGCGGAACAGCACGCGGTTACATTCGCCGCAGGCCTGGCCACCGAAGGCTTCAGGCCCGTGGTGGCCATATACTCCACGTTCCTTCAGAGGGCCTATGACCAGATCATCCACGACGTGTGCCTCCAGAAGCTGCCCGTCGTGTTCTGTCTCGACCGGGGCGGCATTGTGGGTGAAGACGGTCCCACACACCACGGCCACTTCGACGTTACCTATCTCAGGAGCCTGCCGAACTTGATAGTCATGGCTCCCAAGGATGAGAACGAATTGAGGCACATGCTCTACACGGCGCTCAAGCAGTCGTGCCCGGTCGCCATAAGATACCCCAGGGGAAAGGGCGTGGGGGTGGAAATGGACCAGCGGTTCAAGACCATTCCCATCGGGGAGGCGGAGGTGTTGAAGAGCGGAAAAGATCTGACGATAATAGCCCTGGGCAGCATGGTGCACCCTTCCGCCGAAGCGGCCGAGATCCTGGAAAAGGAAGGTCTTTCGGTGGGGGTGGTCAACAGTAGATTCGTCAAACCCCTGGACAGGGCGCTGGCTGATTACGCCCAATCAACGGGAAAGGTGCTCGTCGTAGAGGAGAATATCAGACATGGCGGGCTTGGAGGCGCTTTTCTAGAGCTACTGAGTGATTTGGGCATCGATAATGTCAGGGTCAAGAGACTCGGTCTTCCGGACAAGTTCATAGAGCACGGCCCCGCATCGCTCCTGAGGGAGAAGTACGGCCTTGACACGAGGGGTATAGCCAAGGAGGCCAGGGATCTCTGCCGCTAAAGCCAAAGGAGATGGTGCCAAGACGCGTCTCGATGTCATCCTGGTCCAAAGGGGCCTGGCCGAGACCCGCGAGCTGGCCAGGAGAATGATCATGGCCGGCCTGGTAGAGGTCCATGAGGCCCTGGTGGACAAACCCGGAAAACTGGTTTCAATTTCCTCAGAGATCCGCGTAAGAGAGCCTTTTCCCCCCTATGTCAGCAGGGGCGGACTGAAACTGGAGGCCGCGCTGGATCATTTCCGCATCGAGGTCAGGGAGCAGACCATTCTTGACGCTGGGGCTTCCACAGGAGGATTCACGGACTGTCTTCTTCAGAGGGGGGCCGGATGCGTTATCTCCGTGGACGTGGGCTACGGCATCTTGCACTGGAAACTTCGCAACGATCCAAGGGTGAAGATCCTGGAGAGGACCAATATCCGGTACCTGAAACCCGAGGACCTGGAAGGCCCTGTCGACGGTGCGGTGATTGACGTCTCTTTTATCTCCCTGAAGCTGGTCATACCTCCGGTTTCAAGCCTCCTCAAGGAGGAGGCATACATCCTTGCGCTTGTCAAGCCGCAATTCGAAGTTGGAAAGGGCCAGGTGGGAAAGGGAGGAGTGGTAAGGGACCCTCACCTTCACGAGCAAGTGATAGGGTCCATAGAGGAGTTCTCAAGGGCTGTTGGCTGGCGTGTGGTTGGACATGTGGCATCCCCGATCCTTGGTCCGAAGGGGAACAGGGAGTTCTTCGTCTACCTCAGGAGGTAGAGACCCACGCCGGATTGAACTGCACTCACCTGCCTGAAGCCTGATCCACGGCGATCAATGGCCTCTGAGGGTCTTTTCTCAAGGTTAAACACCGCTCCCAGGCCGTTCCCACCTCCCCATCATCCCCATGGAGGTCAGCCAACAAGGTGCAGAAGATGGAGGCTGCGGTGGAGATGATTTTTTGGGGCTACTGCGTGGCCTTCCACTAAATGTTTGGTGCCCTTGGCCACGCCCGGGAGAAATCTGATCGAGCCTTAAGAAAAGACCCCTCAGAGACCACAGCAGGATATAGCCCCAAGAATTCTATCGAGAAACGAATGCAGCGAAACAGCCCATGCTACAGCGCGTTTCCTAGTGGACTCGGCGCTTGGATGCCTTGAGCGGGTTCAACTTCCCGTTTTTGCTCCCGTTGGAGGCCTTTACATGGGTTGCCATGTTGCATGCGCCCATGCGCCACTTGATGGCAGGATCAGGGAAGACCCCGCAAAAATTGCCTGTCGGGAGTTCAAGGACTTTCTGGCAACCTTCGCACTTGTCGATGATGGCATGGCAGGAGCCGCCGTTGAACTGGCAGCCTTTGTTTGACATAAACAAACACTCGATCCCTTCCTTTACAGTTGTACAAACCATGGTTATCACGTCCTTTCTTGAAGATATGGAAAAATAAAAATGGCTTTATGCACCAGGTGAAAAAAAATGTCAAGGGGAATTTAAGGAATTTTTCCCAGATGTCAAGACAGCCCGTCCGCTTCCCCAAAAGCCTGATCAACTGCGACCAATGGTCCCCCGCGGGGGAGGGGTGTTTTCTCAAGGCCCTGAGCAACGTCGAAGAGCACCAAACACTTAGTCTTTCCTTTGGTCTAATCTCTCGCAGCTTGCTGCTGGGCAGTTCATTCTAACACGGAAACCAGGTCCTCAGGGCCAGGTCAGGAATCATTGGCTCTGCCTTAGGAAATGAAAAGGCTCTAAATCCGAAGCACGAAATCCGAAATCCGAAACAATACTCAATGACCAAAATTCAAATGATCCAGACAATAGGCGTAGCGATTATGATTTTGTTTCGAATTTCGAGGTTCGGATTTCGGATTTTGCCAACGCGAGAACAACAAATCATGCCCTGCCCTGTATTTATGCACTTCCATCCATAAGGGCAAAACCAGCATGGAGTTTCATGGGAGTTGTTATTGGCAGTTCGACACGTGCTGGGTTACATGGCCAAGCCGGGGAGTGACGGAGAAAAGTTAGATCTACCTCTTGGTGTAGGAGCAAGCTCCTGGTTGCGATTGACGTTCACGGTTCATGGTTATGAATCTGTTCCGGGCAAAGCTTGCGGTGCTTCCCCCGCTCCCGTCATTCCGGACGAGGACGGCAGTGCCCGCGGAGAACCGGAATCCAGGACCTCGGAGGGCACAAAGTCAAACCTTGTATTCACCCACTGCCAACCTGGGCGGTGCTGTGCTTTGGAGGTCAGGGTGACCCGGAGCAATCAGAGGTTGGATGAGCTTGCCCGGGAAAGGTTCTACAGGTCGAGAGGGCTCTTTACACCCAGTATGTTCCTGGTGGCCACGTGGGTATATATCATCGTGGTTTGGAGGTTCTTATGACCGAGCAACTCCT
>JAFDIC010000185.1 GCA_019308525.1 Deltaproteobacteria bacterium | reverse complement strand
CTTGAGGCTCAGACATAATTATATTTAAAAGGTTGACGCGGGGTGGAGCAGTCAGGTAGCTCGTCGGGCTCATAACCCGAAGGTCGGTGGTTCGAATCCGCCCCCCGCTACCAAAAGAATATCAAGGGGTTAGATAAGCGTCTAACCCCTTTCTTTTTCGACCACAAAACTCATTCCCAGCAATATTCCCAGCAAAGGCCGCCTTTTTTCGTTTCGGCCCACCTATTCAAGCACTCAAATAGGAAAAAGCAGAGGTGAGTTGGATATCTTTATCAAACGAATTGATTCCTTCGCGTTTCGCATCCTCACAGATTTCCGTCAGCCACTCTTGCCTCAATACGGTCGGAAGTTCTTTTTGGTTTGATTCATAACAGGGTCTCGGCTTGCCTTATATAATCCTGATATTCTTCCAGATATCCCAACCACATTTCGCCGTCTTTCCAATAGATATACTTTTTCCTTTCCATCAGCCTTATCCTAACTGGCATTACACCTTTCTTTAACTGTCGTCAGGGCCAGAGGGTCATTTAGCTCTGCCCCCGGATCTCCTCTCTCACTTGTATATGGCTGGGCTACTTATGCCTTCAAATCAATACATTTTTCAGGGTCTTGCTTTCTTATCCCCTCAACGATCTCTGGGGCAACGCTACCTGCCTTCTTCAGCGCCTCGTCTCTTAGAAGGGCATAAAGCTGTGTCATCAGGTGTGAGCTGCCGTTCCTTATTTATTGCTTATAGATGTCGCCTCTGTATCCGGCTTTGAAAATAAACAGATGTTCCCTTGTTGATCGGAAAAGGATACGGATATTTCCTACTCTCAACCGGAATTCCTTTGGGTATGGCAGGAGTCTTTTTATATCCAAGGCCTCAGCTTGGTTGTTGATAAGCTTTTCGATTGCCTCTTTAACGGATTTTCGTTCTTTTTCAGGAAGAGAAAGAATAAACTTATTTGCCTCTCTACTTATCTTGTATTCTCTCACCATTCCTTCATAGCCTTCCGAAGATTGATGGCCTCACCCTTCGCAAGCTCTTCAAAGGCCTCTTTCCTGTCTGCTTCATCTTCCTCAGTGAGCAGGTCTATGTCTAGCTCCCTTATCCAGTTCTCAAAGGCCTTTACGTCAATAACAGCGTTCTCCTTGTCCTGAAATGTCTTGAAAAATGGAAATTGTTCGATTCTGCTCATACCTTGGTCTCCTTTGTGATTTGTATATCTCCTAAGCCACCTGGGATTTCAAATCATTTAGACCCATAATGGAAACGTTTCTAAATGTTCCTAGCTCAAACATCGGTCTCTTTGACAAGTTCAGGTGGTAGCGATATGGTCCTTTTGACTGCATTCCCCATGTATTGTTCTCCTCTCTTCTGGTATGAAAAAATCATATCACCTCTACTAGGGAAATACAATATCTCCGCACCCCAAGTGAGGACCTTTGGATGATCCACTTCGCTATATGTGAATCGCCCCCTTCCTGCCTATTAGAATAACCCACGAGCTGATCTCAAAAAGGACGAATGAGACGTTCTGTCAACTCTGGCCTTTGCCTTTTTCCTATTCCTAACCCCTTTCTTTTTCGACCACGCAACCACTTTCAAACCCTATTTTCAACCCTTGCGCCAAATTCGTGGATGTTCAGGAGAGCTGCTGGATCTGTAGATTGAAGGTCGTGTTCTCTCTTGCGTAGAATCTCAAATTTTTTTCATATTTTTTTAAAAAAAATGCTTGACATGGCTACCACGCTGTAGTACACGTATGCCTGCGACGCGTTATTACCTCCGCGTTTTTACCTCCCCAGAAGACCCCTGAGCCTTAGCACCCCCTCCAAAACCTGGCTCAGGGGTTTTCTCTTTCCTCCCCCAGCCCCGGGGGAGCCTTGAGATGCTTTCCCTTCTCCCGGCTTGAGGGTATTGTGCCTTGCTCTGGCGTGTTGAAGGACCCATTCCTTTCAGGTCAGGGCACCAGTGGGGGAAGCTTTTATTAATTGTCAAAGACCCATTTTTTCTTTATAAGTACTATAAGAATCTGCTGTTCCCCGAATGCTCATCAGAGTGCTCCAAGCGTGATTTTTCTTTCTCTTGTGACAAACATGCAGATTAAGCCAAGTGGAGGACCTTAGTATGCCGAAGAACCATAGGGAAGTTCCCCCTGAGAACCTGAGAATCACCATCAAGCCCGAGGCACTGCCCTTTGAAGACACCTCCGCCCTGGAGCCTCCAACAGATCCCGTACTTGGGCAGGAGCGGGCGAGCGACGCAATCAAGTTCGGTATTGGCATGAAGGAAGACGGGTATCACATTTATGTGGCCGGCCCCCCGAAAACAGGACTCACCTATATTGCCAAGACCCATCTTGAGGAACAGGCAAAAAAAGAGCCGACACCCCCGGACTGGTGTTATGTCTATAATTTCAAGGAACCGGACCGACCCAAGAGCATTAGACTCAGTGCCGGAAAGGGCAAAGAGCTCAAGAAGGACATGGCCGAGTTCATAGAGTCCCTCAAGACAAAGATCCGCGAGGTGTTCGACAGTGACGATTATCGTGCCAAAGAAAACGAAGTGAACCAGGCCTTTGAGAGGGAGAAGCGTAGGATTACGGAAGAGCTGGCAGAGCTGGCAAGGCAGGAGGGCTTTATTCTACAGATATCCCAGGTGGGGATGGTGATAATCCCTGCTGCCCCTGACGGTCAACCCATGAGCCAGGAAGATCTGGTACAGTTGAGCGATGAAGAAAAGAAAAGGTTGCGGGAGAAGAGCGACGAGCTTCATGAAAAAATGAAAAGCGCCATCCAAAAAATCCGCGAGGCAGAAACAGATTTCAAGAACAGGCGGAGCAAACTGGACAACGAAATCGCACTGTACGTGGTAGATCAGCTCCTGGAATACTACCTCAAGAAATACAAGGATGAACCTGGTGCGATTGGTTATCTGAAAGAGGCCAAAGAAGACATACTGGAGAATATTGATGATTTCAAGAAACAACCTGAGCCTCCCCACCCCCAGGTAGCCCAGTTCCCGGTTCAACCCAAGGAGGTGGTATTCCGCAAGTACGATGTCAATGTCCTGATCGATAATTCCGAGACAAAGGGCGCCCCGGTTCTTGTAGAACCCAACCCCATTTACCCGAACCTGTTCGGCACGATCGAGAGACAGGCATGGTTTGGGGCCCTGTTTACCGATTTTACAATGATCAAGCCCGGTGTCCTTCACAAGGCGAACGGCGGGTACCTCGTCCTGAAGGCCCTTGATCTCCTTAGATGGTACTTCTCCTGGGAGGCACTGAAGAGGGCCCTGAGGAACCGGGAAATCCGCATTGAAGACCTGGGTGAGCTTTATGGCCTCTTCAGCACAAAGACCATTAGGCCGGAGCCTATACCCCTTGATATCAAGATAGTCCTGACCGGTGATCCCTTTCTCTTTGAGCTGCTTTATATATATGATGATCGGTTCCAAAAGCTCTTCAAAATCAAGGCCCACTTGGACGACCGAATGGACAGGAAGGAGGAAACCATACTCCAGTCCGCGCAAATGATAGGGCGCTTTTGCGCGGCACAAGACATACGCCATCTGGATCGCTCCGGGGTCGCCCGCATCATTGAATACAGCATGGAGCGCACCGAGGACAGGCAGAAGCTCACCCTGGAACTCGCTGATATCAGTGACCTGATCAAGGAAGCCAACTATTTTGCCTCCCATGAGGGAAAAGGGCTCATAACCCGGGAACATGTGGAAAAGGCCATACAGAAGAGGATCTACAGGTCCAACCTGATTGAGGAAAGGATCAAGGAACTCGTCAAGGACGACATCTTTTGGATAGAGACGGAAGGCTCCAGGGTCGGACAGATCAACGGGATCTCCATTCTGATGACGGGTGACCATGAATTCGGAAAGCCCAACCGGATCACCGCCGTCGTTTCGGTAGGAAGAGAGGGCGTAATAGCCATAGAGAAGGAATCCAAGATGAGCGGCAATATCCACACAAAGGGCGTGCTCATCCTGACAAGCTTTCTCAAGGAGCGCTTTGGTCACAACAAACCCCTTTCTCTCAACGCCACCCTGTGCTTTGAGCAGAGTTACGGTTTGGTCGAGGGAGACAGCGCCTCCAGCACGGAACTTTTCGCCCTGTTGAGCGCCCTGGCCAATGTGCCCATAAACCAGGGGATAGCAGTTACGGGTTCGGTCAGCCAAAAGGGTGAGATCCAGGCAGTCGGAGGGGTGAACAGAAAGATCGAGGCCTTTTTTGACATTTGCAGGCACAAGGGCCTAAACGGGCAGCAGGGCGTAATAATCCCCGAAAAGAACATCCGAAACCTGATGCTCAAGCAGGAAGTCATAGACGCAGTAAAGGAAGGTAAATTTCATATCTGGCCCATATCCACCATTGAGGAAGGGATAGAAATCTTGACGGGGATTGAGGCGGGGGCCATTCAACCGGACGGCACCTATCCTGAAGGGACCCTTTTCAGAAAGGTAGACGAGAGATTGGTTGAAATCGCTGAACTGGTAAAGAGGTTCGCAAAAGAGGAAGAGGCGTCGAAAAAGGAGGCTTCAAATGGGGAATGACAAGTTGGTCCACACAAAGGAGGTCTACATAAAGTCCGAACCGGGGGCCGGGAAGATGGTTATTCTAAAGGAAGAGCCCGACTCGAAGCGATATTTCTTGATGTTCGTGGGCGATGCCGAGTTTGCCGCCATTGCCAAAGAACAGGGCCTTATGGAGCCAAAACGACCCCTCACTCACCAGCTTTACCTTAGCATAATGGAGAGTCTTCCAGTGGAGTTCCTGCGGGTCGAGATCACACACATGAAAGACGATACCTTTTATGCCAACGTTGTTTTCAAGGCAGAAGGGGTGGAACACCGGGTGGACAGCCGGCCCAGCGACGGGGTCGCCCTCGCCCTGAACAGGAAGATCCCCATTTTGGTCAACGAAAAGCTCTTCCGCCGGGAGCTGACCCAGAAGGAAATCGAGGAATACGAAGGAATCGTCAAGACAATAAAGTTCTAGCGCCTTCCCCTCTTTCTTTCCAGCTCCCTTTCGATCATCTCGCGAAATCCCTGGAGGCTGCGGTCCCTCAATAGCCTGCCGTTGACGAACACGGAAGGCACGCTCTTGACCCCTATTCTCTTGGCCTCACTGCGGTCCCGTTCAATCAATAGAGCTATGTCCGGAGAGTTCAAATCCCTCTCAAACCTCTCCATATCCATGTCCAGGCGCTCCGCTATCCCCAGGATCACCTCGTTGTTGAGCCCTTTCTGGTTCCTGAAAAGCCTTGAATGGAACTCCCGGAATTTTCCCTGCCTGTCAGCAGCAAGGGCGGCCTTCGCCGCCTTCTCTGCATATTTGTGAATGCGGGTCAAAGGGTACTGCTTTATGACAATCCTGACCTTCTCCGGATACTGCTCCATCACCTGATGGAGGACGGTCTCCAACCGCGCACAGGCAGGTCACTGGTAATCACTGAAAACGGCCACGGTTACCGGTGCCCTGGAAGGGCCGATGAACGGCGACCCTGAATAATCCAGCCGCTGAATCACCTCAGGCTCAATGATTCTTATCCTTTTCCGCGAGCTGTTGTAAAGTATCAGGCGCTTGGTCTGGAGGGAAACCAGCAGCTTGTCGAATTCCCCCTCGTAGGGGACCTCGCCTGTCACCTCTTTTCTGGGAACCGAGTAGATCAGGACCTTCCCCGGCACCAGGATGAAGAGAATCTTGCCGTTAAGGTTGGTAACGATGTCCAGGGGTTCCTGCTGAAGGTCAATTTCACCAAGATCCCTCCATTCCACCCTCGCAAGAGAGGCTTGCGGGAAGGATAAAAGGACCAGAACAATGAACACTAACGGGAGAATTGCCTTGGGCTTCAATCCTGACTCCTCCATATGTCTATTTTTTTCTCTCAAACAGATCCCCTGGATGTGCCAGGGCATCTCACCCCAAATGTCCGCTCGATGAATTAAATGTTGCCTACCTACAGGGAAATAATGATATACTAAAAGCAACCGTATTTAAAGATATAAACCTTGCTACCATCCGACATCGGATTTTGCCTTGTCCTATGAAGCTTATTGGTGACTGGTTCAAGCGACATTTCTCTGACCCGCAGGTTGTCATCCTCGCGGTCCTCCTGGCGATAGGGACGATAATCATCCTGATCCTTGGAAACATGCTGGCCCCTGTCCTTGCCAGCATGGTGATCGCCTATCTCCTCGAAGGACTGGTGGGCCTTTTGGAGCGTTTTCGAGTGCCTCGCCTCGTGGCCGTGTTGCTCGTATTCGCCAGCTTCATGGCCTTCCTCTTTTTCTTGATACTGGGAATGCTTCCCCTGTTGTGGGCTCAGGTAGTACAACTTTTTCAAACCCTGCCTTCCATGATCTCATGGGCCCAGGCCGAGCTCATGCGACTGCCGGAACGTCACCCGGACTTCATATCGGAACGCCAGGTGATCGAGATCATAAACCTGTTGCGTTCAGAGATCACCATCCTCGGACAACGCATCCTCACTGCCTCCGTGGGCTCCATCAGGAGCATCTTCACCTTCCTGGTTTACACTGTTCTCATGCCCCTTCTTGTCTTCTTTTTCCTCAAGGACAAGACGCGCCTCCTCCAATGGCTGACCCGTTTTCTGCCCCCTGACAGGACCCTCGCGGCGGAGGTATGGCGGCAGGTCGACCAACAGATAGGGAACTACGTTCGGGGCAAATTCTGGGAGATCCTGATCGTCTGGGCGGCCAGCTACGTGACTTTCCAGATCCTGGGCCTCCAGTTTGCGGTATTGATCAGCCTCTTCGTGGGCCTCTCGGTCCTCATCCCCTATTTCGGCGCTATCTTGATGACCTTTCCGGTAGCCTCCATAGCCTATTTCCAGTGGGGGTGGAGCTCCCATTTCGCTTACGTGGTTCTTGCCTATGTGATAATCCAGATCCTGGACGGCAACGTCCTTGTCGCGCTGCTCTATTCCGAAGTCGTGAATCTCCATCCCGTGGCAATCATAGTGGCGGTCCTGGTATTCGGCGGCATCTGGGGGTTCTGGGGGGTCTTCTTCGCCATTCCCCTCGCCACCCTTGTTCATGCTGTAATCCAGGCATGGGCCCAACACCGGAGCAAGAAAACCATTCAGCGGTCCTTGAAACAGGAGGGGGCGGAAGCCGAATCCCAGGCGTAGGCTGTTTACTTCTGAATGACGATTTCTCTGAGGAAAGGCAAGATCTCTCTCTTGCAGATGACTTCAAGGACGTATTTGCGCATGACGTTTCGAAACATTTGATGGGTACTGGACCGGGACAAGTATTCTACTATCCTTCCTGCAATCGAAAGAGGATGCTCATCCAGGCGGAAAAAACATACATCCTTCCCCAGTTCCTGAAAGGGTGGAATCTCCGAACATGCTATGGGTAATTTGACCAACCCGGCCTCAAGCAGGGGCAAGCCGAAGCCTTCGTCCCTGCTCGTCATTAGGAGCAGATCAGCCATCAGGTATAGGTCCCTGATAAAGACCCTGTCCGGGTTGAGTTTTCTCCTGTCCTTGAAC
>JAFDIC010000635.1 GCA_019308525.1 Deltaproteobacteria bacterium | reverse complement strand
CCTTAACAAAATTTCCTCACGGTCATTTGACCATACGGAGCTTTTTTACCTGCCTATGAGAAACTTTGTGGTTGTAGGGTTCAAAGGTGCGAACCTATACTTATAAATTCGTCCTGATTATTGACGTTGTTTCAAAAAGGTGTTAAAAATTTTGGATGCGGGCGATTAGCTCAGTTGGATAGAGCGTTGGTCTCCGGAACCAGAGGTCGCGCGTTCGAGTCGCGCATCGCCCGCCATAAGGAAATCAAGGGGTTGCGTTAATCCGTAACCCCTCATTTTTTCGACCATAAAAGCCATTCCCAACAGTATTCCCAACACTCATCCCAAAAAATGGGCGCTCAGGCCAGTAGGTCGAGCCACTTCATCCAGCGCCCCTGATCCCATACTGGAACGTTGTTAAGCCCGCATAACCTTATTGTGTGCCCTGTTCCTCCGCTGTCCGGCTTTCTTGGATCAACATAAAAAATCCCTGCTGTAGCAGGGGCAAGGGATAGTGCCCGTGAACCAAGAACTTTCAAAGCGTCCCTTATGAGGTAAAGCGCCTTCACCGTGGACCTGTTCTTTACACGTAACTTCATGTATAGCTTAATGAGGCCAGCAATCCCAGGTGTTGCCTCCATGGCCTGCTGGCAAGCCTCTTCCAATTCAAAATCGGAAATCGCATCAGGGGGGTAAACTTGCGAATGGGGATCAATCCTCTTCTTTGCGTGGGTCTCATAAGGTAAAACTGCAAACTCCACCAGTCTAGCCCTGTCTCTGGTAGGAAGGTTGCGGGTTCCTTCCACCAGAACAACCTGCTGTCTTGCAGTACTGTCCCTGCGTAGAAGATTAAAAAATTGTGTTTCGAATAAAATTTTCCTCTCGTCGCTCATTGACTCAGTGAGACAGCCGGAAACGACTCCTTTGCGTCTCTTTTTTTGTCTAGAATAGCTTGACTTTTCACAATTAATGTCGATAATTTCAATAAATGACTAAAGCTTCCGCCCTGTGCGGAGGCGAATGGGCCCTGCAGTAGCAGGGCCTTCTTTCTATGTCCCTATGAATTTTTTCAGATCTTCAAGATAAACAACCTGATTCGCTGCCTTTTCTAGATTCCACGAAAGTCGCTCAGAGGGCGCTATGACAATTGTCTTCTTTCTTTTCCCCTTTAAGTATTTGACCAACTTTACAAAATCCCCATCGCCGCTAACAAGTACAAAGGCTTCATAGTCATGCAAACCTTTTTCCCCTTTAAGTATTTGACCAACTTTACAAAATCCCCATCGCCGCTAACAAGTACAAAGGCTTCATAGTCATGCAAACCTTCCAGGGCATCAATAGTCAATTCTACGTCAAAGGTAAACGAACACGCCTCTCTTCGCGACCAATCAGCGCAAAGCCACTGGATTCTCCCTTCCTATTCTGAGATCCATTTCTCAGGTAGGAATACTGTATGCAATGGTCATCTATCTGGCAAACTATCGGTGGCCCGCTTGCCCCCCTGCCTGCGCCGATGCTTCGGCAAGCAGGCGGTGCGATCCTAACTCGCCTCAAAAAAGGAAACTTCATCCGGAACGTCCCTGTTGTCTTTTGAGCGCATACGGATCCTTCCCGTAGATGGTTCTGTCTGGATAGTACCGTACCGCTTATGAATGATCACCTGCCCAAGTGCCTGCTTCTTCGCCAATTCCTTGGCACGGGCTTTGGCCTCGGCCTTCGTATCGTAGCTGCTGGACCCACTCGACGCATTCTCTTCTCTGACGTTCCAGCCGCCGCCGGTCCGAGGGGTCACATGGTAAGTCTTACGTCTTCACATGGTTTCACCTCCATTCATATCGCTCCCTCAAGGCCTATCCTGTTTCCCCCGACGCCCGCACAGTCATGATCGAGCCGGTGCCCTCGGCGGCGAGCTCGGCCAGCCCTGAGAAACGCGCTCGGCTCAGGCCTCTGAGCAGCAGGTAATCTTTCCAGCCATGAAAGCCCTGGCACACCCATAGTGCCAGTTCGTTCGGGTTTTCGTTTGATACCGGATCAATGTACAACCAGGCGCCTCGGGCGGAACACGCGAGTTGTAGAATATGAATCGTCTGCCCCGATATTCCCGGGTGAGATTGCAAAAGAGTGGCAGATAGTCTTTCCCTCCAAAGAAGATGACCTGCTCATCGCAATCATCCGGGAGCATCCGGAAGTCGTTGTACCAATCCCGTTTAGAGCGTCTTTTGTACTTGTCCGCGCTGGACGAAAAGGTGATGTCGTATCTCGGTGTCAGGAAGTCTGCGCTGATGAGACCCCAGCCGGCGGACAGTATAAATACATTGCCAACACCATAGCGGTCGACCAGTTGCCCATATACGTGGTGACGATACAGACGATATGCCGGCAGCAACCCCAACCGATTCTCACCGGTGGTGTTGTATTCGACCAGCAAGGTGCGCCAGGTCAGCCCGTCGCCCGCTGGATCGTCAGGACGCGCATAGATGCAAGTTTCCGAGTGAGGCGCCAGGCCGGGATTGGCGACGAACAAAACAGGCAGTCCACGAGCATCGATCAGCGAACCTGCATCAGGGACCTTGTTGGCGGCGCATTGGATGACAATCTTCATGATGCCCTCTT
>JAFDIC010000184.1 GCA_019308525.1 Deltaproteobacteria bacterium | reverse complement strand
GTTGTCCACACAGGCGCCGCATCCCAGGACAGGAGGCATTCCAACCGCCTCGCACACTTCCTTCAAGCCCGGTCCAGCCAGATGGGCCGCTTCCGGCGTATATAACCCGGCCTTTGCGATTGCTATCTGGGAACAACCGGTCTGCACTATGAGCACGTCATTCCTTATCAACTCCTTTACCAGCTCCACGTGGACCCAGTCCTGCTTGACCCTAGGGTTGGTGCACCCCACGACGCCCGCAACGCCACGGATTCTACCGTTTATTATATTGTCATTCAAGGGGGTATAGGAGGCCCTGAAGGTCCCTCCCAGCATGTAATTGATATATTCGTGGGAAAACCCGTGAACCCCCAGGCTCTTGATGTTGGGGATCTCTATGGGCATTTTTCTGTTCTTGAACCGCACAATGGCGTTCTCTACGATCGAGTCCGTGCATTCCCTCGGCTTGTGTTCGTTGAACTCGATGTGCTCAACACCCTCGATGTGGCACCTGGGATTGGTTGTAAAAAGCTTGGTCCCGTAGCAATCCGCCACCTTGGCAAGCCCCTGCTTGATGCACTGTACATCAACCGCCATGGAGTCCACTGCGCCTGTGACCATTATGGATTCCGTGGACATGAAATTACCCGCGTGGGGTATCCCATGGCGCGAGAGGGTCTCAAGGCCTGAACAGCACATGCCCACCAGGTTTATGCCCTTGGCCCCTGCTTCCTGTGCGGCCTGGGTCAAGCTTGGGTCATTCACCGAGTCCAGCATGGACTCGAAGAGATTGGGTTCGTGGCCGTGGATAATGATATTCACCTGGTCCTCCTTGAGACAGCCCATGTTCACCTCGGTCCTCACGGGTGTAGGGGTCCCGAAGAGAATGTCAGATATCTCCGTGGCCACCATGGACCCTCCCCAACCATCGGCCAGGGCGGTCCTGCTGCACTGGTGAATGATATTCTCGCAGTCCTGGTCAACGCCCATGTGGGTCCTGTGCATGAGCTCCATGATCTCCCGCATGGCTCCCCTGGGAACAACACCATGCCTGCGCCAGGTTTCAAGAGTCTTCTCAGGGACCCTCTTGGCAAAGGGGATCTCTCCTTCCACCTGTGTGTAGGTCCGCTCCAGTTCCTCGTAGAGGTCCATGGCGATGTCCTTGATCTCGCGACCTTCGGTTTCTATGCCCAGCTCCTGAGCCACCTCTTCCAGTTTGATCGGATCCTTGATACTGTAGTCCTTTATGTTCCCGTTGATCACCTCGCGAAACAGGTCCAGCATGCTCATGCCGTGGTCCGTATGGGCCGCGCTGCCGCATGCCACCATTCGACCGAAATTCCTCGACATTATCGTGTCAATGGTGGCGCCGCAGACTCCCACCTTCCCATAGGGATCCTTTGAGACCAGCCTGCACGGTCCCATGGCGCAATGTTTGCAGCAGGCGGAATCCGCCCCTATGGGACAGGCTTTCATTGCCGCGGCACGGTGAAAGGCTGTCTCCACGCCGTCCCGTTCGGCCTTCTCCAGCATCTGCGCCGTCGCCTCACAAAGGGTAACGTCTCTTATGTTCAAACCTTTCTTGGCTTCCTTCTTTTCCATCAAATTTTCTCCATGACCTAGAATGATATGCTCATAGCCACAATACTAGTAACTATTCCTATTTTGAATCCAGATCAACGGCCCGTTTCCACAGGCCGACGATTCCCTCCTCTCCGACCAAGAGCTGAATCAGGTCCCAACCCTCTGCACCCTTCTGGTTCATTAAGCCCTTCAGGCGTTCCAGATGGCTTGCAAGGGATATGTCTCGCTCGCACTCACCCCGGCTCGTGCAAAAATAGACCACGTTTCTTAGCTCTGAAGCCGGATACAAAGTAATATCATACTCAACCCTTCTCATGATACCGCTCCCAGCCCTTTTCTTTGACTCATACTCCAGAACTCAATAGTACCCCGGACCCGGGCAGCCTCTTCACCTGGGTGCCCCGGCTGTGCCGCCCTCTTGCCCTATCTCACACTTGGAGAAATCAATCTTTTCCCCGCAACCCGAACAGAAGTGTTCCCTGTTAAACTCATCGGAAAAGATCTCCTTCTCCTTTCCGCAGTTGGGGCATTTGCAAATGAAGGATTTCAAGTTCTTAAGCTCCTGGAATCCCGGGCAATGCATAGGTGTTGTCATGGTCACCTCCTAGTAATAATGATGGCTTCGAAAAAAGTTTGTTAACTTTTCTCTATCTTCTTGCCTATCTCTTTCCCGTAGTCCTGGGCCATCTGAACGCCTCCTCCAAGGGAAGCAGATTTTAGCCTCAATGGTCCCCGGACCATTTCCATCTTGTATATGTTCTTCATGGTATCAAATATTCGGCCCGGAGCCTCGCCGCTCCAGCCAAAGGCACCAAAGGCACCTCCGATCTTTCCTTCCAGGTGTGCCTTCTCGGCCAGGAAGAGCAAGGTCTTCATCCCCTGCAACATCTCGCCATGATAAGTGGCGGAACCGAACACATAGGCATCGTAACCATCGAAGTCCGATCCCTTCTTGATACTGTTGACATTGACCACGTTCGCCTCGGATCCTTGAATCCGTATCCCCTCGGCTATGAGATTGGCTATATCCTTGGTCCCACCTGTCCTCGTTGCATACACTACAAGCGCTTTCCCCATCTCTGGTCCTCCAAAACCGCTGAACAAGTTACCAGCAAATCCTCACCCGGACTACTCCTCGCCCACTTCCTCAACCTTTCCCTTGTGTTTGGTGCCGCACAGGGGACAGAGGATCTCTATTTCCTCTTCATTGCCTATGAATTTCTCCCTGAGCTTTTCGGGACCCAAGAAACTGATATCGCCGCATGCGCATTGGGGACACTCTGCCCGTACCCTATACTTCTTTTTCGACATGCCCAAACCCTCCTTCTGGTTCAATCCCTGGCCCTACCCCAGCCTCTCATCGCTGCCGGTATTCCCGCAGTCGGGTATGTAACAACTGACATCCACAAACTCACATTTTTCCTTGCACGAAGGGCATTCCTCTGGCGGGGCATCCGCCTCCAGGCTATACCCGCAATTCTTACACTTCCACTCTGCCATGACTTTTCCCCTCCTGTTACTGTGATTCCCCTGCTGTTTGGGCCGGGGGAACGAAGACCCGTTGCCCAAGCTCCCGGTCCAGCATGAAGAGCCCACCCTGGGCTTCTCCTACGAGCTTGATCTTTTCAACCACTTTGTTGGCGCTGTCCTCTTCTTCCACCTGCTCGCCCACGAACCACTGGAGAAAATTGTGGGTCGCGTGGTCTTTTTCCGCCTGGGACAGGTCCACCAGGTCATTTATGAGCCCTGTCACCTTCTGCTCGTGCTCGTATGCAGCCTGGAAGACCCCCAAGGGAGAATCCCACTCCGTCGGTGGGGCTTCTATGGCCCTCAGCGTAACCCTACCACCCCTCTCGTTTATGAAGTCATAGATCTTCATGGCATGTACCAGCTCCTCCTGCGTCTGCACCCGCATCCAGGTCGCGAACCCGTTGAGGCCCACGGACTGGAAATAGGCCTCCATAGCCAGATAGAGATATGCCGAATACATCTCCGCATTTACCTGATCGTTCAACGCCTTTTCCATAGTCTTGCTAAGCATCTCTACTACCCTTTCCAGAGACCATGAAGGTTGCAGTACTCCCGGGCCGTCACCTTCTCGGCCTTTATACAGAACGTGGCTTCCGGCTGCTCACCAGGGTTCAGGAACTGCCTGTAGGCCTCCCCGTCCGCGATGATCTCGACCCATTCAATGTAGTGTTTCTCTTCCATGGGGTGGGCGACGCTGCCGACCCTCACCTTGTAACCTTCATCAGTCTTCTCTACCACAGGCACATGCTTTTCCCTGGCCGCGTCCACGGTGTTCTCCTTGTAAAGTTTCATTGGCTCACCGCAGCAAACCAGTTCCCCGCCACCACCGTGCAGGACCTCAACTATGTTGCCGCATAATTCACACTTGTAAATCTCCAATCTTTCAGCCATTTCTAATCCTCCTGTCCAGATAATGGTTAGTTAGAAAAATCATCATTTAGACTTATTCACGACCACCAGTACCACTTCATGATCCGGTTCCCCTGCCAGTTCCTAAAAAGGCACCTCACATGGGGAGTCTCTAATTCTCTGAGCGTTTGTTCTCCTCTTCCAAGCACCTAGGGCAAAGTCCAATAAATTCTAGCCTGTGCCCGAATATCCCGTACCTGGTCAGTTTACCGATAGTACCTTCAATTATATCAAGGACGTTATCTGAGTGGGCCACCGGGGCATCGGTAATCCTGCCGCAACGCATGCACAAAAGATGGTAGTGTTCACTGGTACACCCATCGAAGCGCATCTGCTGGTATTCCGGTTCCAGTTTTCTTATGAGCCCCTGGGATGCCAGGAGATCCAGGTTACGGTAGACGGTCCCCAAGCTGATCTTCGGCAGCTTCTTTCTCACCCGATCATAGATCTCATCCGCTGTGAGGTGTTCGCCTTTTTCGCGCACCACATCAAGGATAACTTTCCTCTGGTGCGTCATTCTGAATTTCTTGTCAGTTTTCAAAGTGCCCGGGTTCTCATTTGGAAATAGTAATCATTACTATTATATTTCCACTGAAGACCTTGTCAACCCCTTCTTGTTTTCCATTGCAGTTATTGCTCCCTTGGTCCTTTTTCCAGTGAGATCGGGCATATATGTTAACCTTGTGAGATCGAAATGTTATCCCCTATCTCTAATCGATGAGTACTTCCTTCAGGCGGCTTTAGTTCCCAGGGGCTTGAAGAACTTTTTCCCGGCCCCGCAAACAGGACATTTCCACTCCTCGGGTAGATCCTCGAAGCTTACCCCTTTCGGGACCTTGCCCTTCCTGTCCCCCCTGTCCGGATTGTATATGTAGCCGCAATTAGTAGTCTGGCATTGCCACATGTCTTCAGGATTCGCCATGCAATCCCCCCTCTTGGCCCATTAAGTGGGTTGCTGCTAACCGTGCCACTATTCCTCAGTCCACCTTGAAAAAGGCCTGCTGTTTCGCCCCGCATACCGGGCACCTTTCAGGCGGCTCCTTCTCGCATGTATAACCGCATACCGGGCACACGTAATAGTCGGTATCCTCAAGGCTCTCCAGGTTGTCAAGGGCCTTTTGATACAGCTCCGCGTGTACCTTTTCCACCTCATTCGCAAAGGTGAAAGATCTCTCGGCCGCCTTTTGAGCCTCTGCCTTTGCCGTTTCTATCATGGCCGGGTACATGGTCTTAAACTCATGTGTTTCTCCTGATATGGCCTCCTGTAGATTGTCCGCCGTGCCCTTTACGCCACCCAAGGTGCGCAGGTGGGAGTGCGCGTGCACCGTTTCTGCTTCGGCCGCGGCCCTGAACAGTTTTGCAACCTGCTTGTACCCTTCCTTTTCAGCCTGTTTTGCAAAGGCCAGGTACCTCCGGTTTGCCTGTGACTCTCCGGCGAATGCCTCCAAAAGGTTTTGTTCGGTCTTTCCCATAGAAGTATGTCCTCCTGCTTGATGTTATTTGGACTAGACTATAATGCCTGGATTGCCCTCATTAAATGGGGTGGACCACGTATTTTCTCCCTAGAAAAGATGTAAAAGGAAAGAGTAGGGTAGGGGAAACAGCCCACAGGACTTGCATTCATGACCTCCTGTTCCCCGGGGCCCCTTTTTTGCTCCTTGCGGTTGGTTGTCACCCCATCTTTCGTGCTTACCTTTGTCTTTATGCAGGCGGTGTTTTGACCCCGGAGGTGAAAGGCATGGATGATGGCAATATGAAGACTGACTCTGGCACGCGGCCCAATAGAGTGGTAAATGAAAAGAGTCCATACTTGCTCCAGCACGCTTACAATCCAGTGGACTGGTTTCCTTGGGGAGACGAGGCGTTTGAGAAGGCCACCGTCTACGTGTGCTCCAATTACGCCTGCAAGAAACCTACTACCCGGGCCAAGGAGGCCCTTGAGATGCTTGGACAATGACCGACCACAACTCCTTTCAAATAATAGCTTGCTCCCATCTCCAACAACTGTTACATTGTAAATCTATAGGCTATGATCCATATTCGGGCCTCTTTCAAGATCCCATTCGGTGGACCCGGACGGCAATGTCTGCAACAGGAATGGCCCAAGGTCGGGGCTGTGGAGGCGATGGAAAATTTTGGTTCAGTCGGCGGTGCAGCCCGTTTGATACTACTTCAAGGACGGTAACAGCAGGATGAACTTTTCTCTCATCTTTCCCAGGAGGGGTTCTCTCTTCTTTGTGCTCCTGCTCTTGATTTGGGCCAATGTTCAAGTGTCCATCGCAGAGACCCCCTTTCCCAGGCCCAGGGGCCCGGTCAATGACTTTGCCAATGTCATCCCTGAAGACTATGAGCAAAGGATTGCCGCTCTCGCCAAGGAACTCTTTCAAAAGACAGGCGTTCCTATCGTTGTGGTGACTATGCCGGATATCGGTGGCGAGGAATACAATGACTATGTCAACCGTCTTTACAGCGCATGGGGAATAGGAAAGAAGGGAGAAGACAGGGGCGTGCTCGTCTTCGTGACCATCAAGGAAAGGAAGATGCGGATCGAGACCGGGTACGGCGTGGAAGGCATGCTCCCTGATGGGTTGGTCGGAGAGATCCGCGATCGATACATGATCCCCTATTTCAGGAAAAACCGGTTTGGAGAAGGCCTGCTTAGCGGTACGGCCGCCATTGCACAGGTCATCGCCAAAGAGGCCGGCGTGAAGTTAACCGGGGCCGCACCTCTCAAGGCCCCCCGAAAAAGACGCTCTCGGTCTGCGTTCTCCCTCATTCCCCTTCTGGCAATAATCCTTTTTTTCATGTTTGGTTCCAGGCGCCGGGGAGGATCATGGATATTCTTCCTCCCCTTCTTGATGGGAGGAGGCAGGGGCTTTGGCGGTGGCCATAGCAGGGGCGGTTTCGGCGGCTTCGGAGGGGGGTTCGGAGGGTTCGGAGGCGGTATGAGTGGAGGCGGCGGAGCGGGGGGAAGCTTTTAGGCGCTCTTCACCCCTATTTTGGAAATCCAGCACCAGGAAGGGAGAACAATGGGCAAGGCACCCAAGGACCCCAGGGAGATATTTCAAGAAATTACAAAGGATTATAAGGATCTGTTTGGGGACGAACTAATCAGCATGATCCTTTACGGCAGCGGGGCCGGGTCTGAATACCGCCCTGGCAAATCCGATATAAATTTCATGATCGTGCTGTCGGAAGAAGGTATAGGCCGGTTGGATCGGGCCTTTAAGACCGTGTCCAAGTGGCGAAGGAGAAATGTATCAGTACCCCTCTTTGTTACGGAACACTACGTTGACACCTCTCTGGATACCTTTCCCGTTGAATACCTCAATTTCCAACACAACTATGTGCTTGTTTACGGCAAGGACATCTTGAAAGATCTCAGCTTTAGGACCGAGTTCCTGAGACTCCAGTGCGAAAGGGAGGTCAAGGGAAAACTCTTGCTCTTGAGGGAGTCTTTCCTTGAATCGACCGGGAGACCCAGGGAACTCAAGGAGGTCATCTCCCAGTCCCTGAGCGCCTTTATAGCGCTCTTTAGGGCCCTCCTCTTCCTCAAGGGGGAAGACATGTCCGGGGACAGGAGACAAGTCCTTGCATCCACTTGCAAGAG
>JAFDIC010000634.1 GCA_019308525.1 Deltaproteobacteria bacterium | reverse complement strand
GATGGAGTGGGAGAAAGGAAAGCGTCCCTCTTTTTTTCTTTGAATAAAGAAGATGTTTTTCCTGATTTCTTCCATCTTGACACCATCGAGAGGCAAAGGTAGCGTCATTCTTACAGGAACACGCTATATTCATTTTCAACGACAAACGGGTTTGAATCAAGAGGGGCGTGAAAAAACTGAGTGGGAACCCGCCTCTCCCAGGTCCTGCAGGTTAGGTGAAGCTGTGGTTTCTAGGTCAAATTAAATAGCCATGAGCCTTGAAGAGGCGGGTCTTGCTGCTGGTCACTCGGAAAAGAAATCACAAATTTTCCATGTCTAAGGCTGAAAACTGTTTTTTCACCCCAATTCCTGTAACTAACCCAAGAACAATATGGCCAAGGCCTCATCCTGGATTTCGCCACGGATGTGATCCCGTACGCGGTGGAATTGCATGGCGATGATTCACGATCCCGCACATCGAATATCCAGATTGCTGGGGAAGGGGGTGGAGGAAGGTGTCTATCCCGGGGCGGTGCTCTTGGTGACTAAGGGGGGGCAGAGAGTATTGCTTGAGGCCGTTGGGAACCTGTCGGTTATTCCGCCAAAAGCCCCGATGCGAAAGGACACCCTATTCGATCTGGCTTCATTGACCAAGCCGCTTGTAACTGGCTTGGCGATCATGGCGCTGGTTGATGAAGGCAGGCTCAGTCTGGAGGAGGTCTTGCCGGAGTTGATCAAGGCAAGAGTCCCAGCGGACAAGAGGGGCCTGACCTTGCGATCCTTGCTGTGTCACTCTGCCGGTCTTGCGGATTGGAAGCCATTTTACGAGACGCTTGTGAATTACGAGCTGAAAGAGCGAAAGGCGGTGCTCCGAGATCTCATCCTGAGGGAGCCCCTGGTTTACTCCCCTGGCAAGGGCTGTTTGTACAGCGACCTGGGGTTCATGGTTCTGGAATGGGTGATCGAAGAAGCCTCCGGGATGCAGATGCATCAATTCGCCGGGCAGCGTTTTTTTCGCCCCCTCGAATTGGAAAGGGCTTTCCTATGGACGGAACATAACGCCAAGAGATTCAAGAAAGAAGAATTCGCCGCCACGGAAGACTGTCCGTGGCGAAAGAAGGTCTTGCAGGGAGAAGTTCATGACGCTAACGCATATGCCCTGGGAGGATATTCCGGTCATGCAGGCTTTTTCGGCACGGCTGAGGCGGTCTTGATCATTGTGGATTTATTGAGGGAGCACTACCTTGGGACACGGTCTGATTACTTCAGGCCGGAAACGGTCAGGCAGTTTCTTGCCCGGCAGGAAGGGGTGGAGGGTTGCAAGAGGGCACTCGCCTGGGATATGCCGTCCGCCGAGATACACGGGGACGTCGGTATGGATGGACCTCGAAAAAGACGTCATCGTCGTTTTTCTCACGAATCGCGTCCACCCGACCCGAACAAATGAAAGGATCAAGGCGTTCAGGCCGCGGCTCCATGACGAGGTTATGCAGGCGCTGGGTATGAGCTAGTGTCCATCCAGAAACAAGAATATAGGCACTCGCGAAGTTTCCAGATCAGTCCCGATGAATCGGGATTCCGTAAGATCAAGGATAATTCCGCAGGACAGCGGAATTGGATCGCTTCAGAGTGGTCCGAAGGGCGAGGGTCAAGGATGCCCCGAG
The DNA here is from genome assembly GCA_019308525.1 of Deltaproteobacteria bacterium. The sequence goes on along the minus strand of JAFDIC010000634.1, from coordinate 388 downwards.
TCAAACCAAGGGATTGCGCAGGGGAGCACACCAGGTGCGCCGCACAAGAAATCCCGCGGATAGACGCTGAGATTACGGGGAAAGGCCATTTCTGGACGGAAACGAGCTGGTAAGCCTCCTAAGCTCTTACATCATCAGCCCAAATTGTTATCGTAATTCTCCCAATCCGTTGACGCATCAAACCGGTTTTTGGTCCCCGTACTTTTGGTGGAGATTTTTACATGTGGTTTCAATCCTGGATTAAGCAATTGTTGAGGTAGGCATAGACACTGGTAAGATCTCGTTCCTCCATGGGCACCTGTGCGGGAGGACATCTGAAACGCCTTTTTGGCGGATTCTGAACGCTAATTTTGGGAGGGAGAAGGATGGGTGAGATAAAGAGCACCTT